>CAIXIZ010000388.1 GCA_903919625.1 uncultured Verrucomicrobiota bacterium | reverse complement strand
CCACCAGCCGCTTCGGTACCCCCCACGACTTTAAATACCTGATCGACACCCTCCATTGCCAGGGGATCGGGGTTATCCTCGACTGGGTCGCGGCCCATTTTCCCCGGGATGAGCATGGCCTGGAATATTTCGACGGCACCCACCTCTACGAGCACGCCGATCCCCGGCAGGGCGCGCACATGGACTGGGGGACGCTGATCTTCAACTACGGTCGCAACGAAGTCCGCTGCTTCCTGGTCGCGAGCGCGCTCGCCTGGCTCGACCGCTACCATCTCGACGGCCTGCGCGTCGATGCCGTGGCCTCGATGCTTTATCTCGATTACTCGCGCAAAGAGGGTGAGTGGATCCCCAACCAGCACGGCGGGCGCGAAAACCTGGAGGCCATTGCTTTCCTGCGCGAGACCAACCGGCTCGTCCACGGCTACCATCCGGGCGTGCTGATGATCGCCGAGGAATCCACCGCGTTTCCCGGCCTCACCCGGCCGGTGGCCGAGGGCGGACTCGGCTTCGACCTCAAGTGGAACATGGGCTGGATGCACGACACGCTGCGTTATTTTTCCAAGGAGCCGGTCCACCGTCGCTGGCACCAGAACGATCTGACTTTTGGGGCGCTCTACCAGTTCACGGAGAAATTCATCACCGTGCTTTCCCACGACGAGGTGGTCCACGGCAAAAAATCCCTGCTCTACAAGATGGGAGCCTGGCACATCGCGGAAAAGGCCGCCAACCTGCGCGCCCTATATGCCCACCTGTGGATGTGGCCGGGGAAGAAGCTGCTCTTCATGGGCGGGGAATTTGGCCAGTCGCATGAATGGAATCATAACCGCTCGCTCGACTGGCACCTGTGCTCCTATCTCGACCACGAGGGGCTCCGCCTGCTCGTGCGGGACCTCAACCGCCTCTACGTCAGCGATCCCGTGCTGGGCTGCCATGATCTCGACCCGCGCGGGTTCCACTGGATCAACTGCACGGATGCGGCCCACAGCACCCTTTCCTTTCTGCGGACGGACGGGCACGAACAAGTCTACTATGCCATCGTGGGCAATTATACGCCGGTCATCCGGCACGCCCATCGCGTCGGGATGCCGCGCGGCGGCTACTGGCGGGAGATCATCAACACCAACAGACAGTATTACGGCGGCAGCGGACTCGGGAATGACGGCGGCAAGCACACGGAAGCCGTGCCCTCCGACGGCCTCGGCCAGAGCCTGGTGCTGGTGCTCCCGCCGCTCAGTGCGACGATCCTGAAGTGGACGGCGGAGTGAGCCGCTCCCTGCTGGCAATCCGGATTGGTCACAATTGAGAATCGGTATTGACCCTGCCTTCCTCCCGGCCAACGTAGCGCCAAGCTTTTTTACACCCATGAAATACACCCTTAATGTCAATGGGCAGAACCAAACCGTGGAGGCCGAGCCTGACACCCCGATGCTGTGGGTGCTGCGCGACCACCTCAACTATGTCGGAGCCAAGTTTGGCTGCGGTGTCGGCATGTGTGGCGCCTGCACCGTCCATGTGGACGGCGATTCCCAACGCTCCTGCCAGATGACCGTGGCCGAAGCGGGGGCGAAAAAAATTGTCACCATCGAGGGCCTGTCCGAGCACGGGGATCATCCGGTGCAAAAGGCCTGGTGCGACCATGATGTCTCGCAATGCGGTTACTGCCAGGCCGGCCAGATCATGAGCGCCTCCGCGCTGCTCAAGAGCAAGCCGCACCCGACCGACGCCGAAATTGACAACGCCATGGCCGGCAACCTCTGCCGCTGCGGCACCTATACGCGCATCCGCGCCGCCATCCATGCCGCCGCCGGCGCGAAATAACCGGAGACCACCGCCATGAATTCCCCCCTTTCCGCCCCGTCCTCCCCCTCGCTCGACCGTCGCAGCTTCCTCCGCCTGACCGCGCTGGCCGGCGGCGGCTTTGTGCTCGGCTATTCCTACCTCAAGACCGCCGGCACGGCGTTTGCAGCCGATGCCGCCACCGCAGCGGCGGAATTTGCGCCCAACGGTTTCATCCGCATCGCCTCCAACGGTGCCGTCACCCTTTTCTCCAACCGGCCCGAAATCGGGCAGGGCATCAAGACCGCCCTGCCGCTCGTCCTGGCCGAGGAGCTTGATGTGGATTGGAAAAATGTGACGGTGGTGTCCGAGCCGCTTGATTCCACGGGCACCTTGCAGGGCGCCAGCGGCAGCACCTCGGTGCCGACCGACTACAGTCGGCTCCGCCAGATGGGAGCGAGTGCGCGCGCCATTCTCGTCGAGGCGGCCGCGCAGACCTGGAACGTGCCCGCCGCCGAATGCACGACCTCGGCGGGCAGCGTCCTGCACGCCGCCTCCGGCAAAAAGCTTTCCTACGGCGCGCTGGTCGCCAAGGCCGCCACCCTCCAGCCGCCCGACAGCGCGCCGTTGAAAGACCCGAAAGACTTCCGGATCCTCGGCACGCGGGTGCCCAATGTGGACAATGCCGCCATCACCACCGGCAAACCCCTCTACGGCATCGACACCAAGATTCCCGGCATGGTCTACGCCGTTTATGAAAAGTGTCCGGTGTTCGGTGGCACTCCGGTCAGCGCCAACCTCGACGAGGTCAAGAAACTGCCCGGCGTGAAGGATGCCTTTATCATCCCGGCCGGCAACGGTCCCACCGCCGGGGTGGCCATTGTGGCCAGTTCCACCTGGGCCGCCTTCAGCGCGCGCGACAAGCTCAAGGTGGTCTGGGACGAAGGCGCCCGCGCCAACGACAGCTGGGCCGACATGAGCCGGCAGGCCAATGAACTTGGCGCCAAGGCGGTCGACAGCGACAGCCCCGTCTTTGGCACTGCGGCAAAGGTCGTCGAGGGCAACTACTCGTTCCCGTATATTTCTCACACCACTCTCGAGCCGCAGAACTGCACGGTTCACCTGCAGGGCGACCGGGCCGATGTGTGGGTGCCCACCCAGCAGCCCGGACAGGTTCGCACCGCCGCGGCCCAGGCGCTTGGGCTTCAACAAAATCAGGTCACCGTGCACGTGACCCGCGCCGGCGGCGGTTTTGGCCGGCGGCTGCAGACGGATTATGCCAGCGAGGCGGCCGCCATTGCCAAGCGCGTCGACGCCCCGGTGAAACTCACCTGGTCGCGCGAGGATGATCTACATCACGATTATTTCCGGCCCGCGGGTTTTAATTTTCTGCGCGGCGCACTGGATGCTTCCGGCAAAATTGTCGCGTGGCGCAACTATGCCGTCAATTTCGGCGCGGCCGGCGGCGGACGTCGCGGAGGCCCGGGCGGACCAGGCGGGCGCGGCGGTCCAGGTGGCCCGGGAGGTCCGGGCGGTGCTCCTGGTGGCGCGGCTCCGCGCGGGGCCGCGACCCTGTTGCCAGCCGGCGGTGGCAATGCCGTTTTCGGCCAAGTCGCACCCGGCGGTGCGCCCGGTGGCCAAGGCTTCCAAGGTGGCCCGGGTGGAGGGGGGGCCGGTGGGGCGCCGCGTCGCGGTGGTCCCGGCGGTGGGCGTGGCGGAGCTTCATTTCCAGGGTCTTTCGTGGGTGGCTTTGCCAATGCCACCGGCACGGTGGTCAGCGCCGTACCGACCGGGGCCTGGCGTGCTCCTGGCGATTGCACCTCCGCCTGGGTTGACCAGAGCTTCCTCGATGAGCTGGCCCAGGCCTCCGGCCGGGATCCGCTCGAATTCAAGCTTGATCATCTCACCGCCGGCCCGGCCGGCGCCTACAAGGACCGAATGCTCGGCGTCGTGCGCCTTGCTGCCGAGAAGGCAGGCTGGGGGAAGAAACTGCCCAAGGGCCAGGGCATGGGCATCGCGTTTCACTCCTGCCACGCGGGTTATGTCGCCCATGTCGTCGAGGTCACGGTCGCGAAGACCGGAGAATACAAGGTCACCCGGGTCGTCGCCGCAGTGGATGTCGGTTCGCAGATCCTGAATCTCAGCAGTGCCGAGAACCAGGTTGAGGGGGCCGTCGTCGACGGACTGAGCGCTTCCGGCTTCCAGTCGCTGGACCTGAAGAAAGGCCGCATCGTGGAAAGTAACCTCGACGAATATCCGATGCTGCGGATGCCTGACTCGCCGCCGAAAATTGAGATCCATTTTCTGCTGAGCCAGAATCCGCCCACTGGTCTCGGCGAGCCCGCCCTGCCGCCGCTCGCTCCCGCCGTCTGCAACGCCATCTATGCCGCCATGGGCAAGCGCATCCGCGCCATGCCCTTCAGCACTGCGGATTTGAAGTGGGCGTGATCCCAACGTCATTCGAGTGCCGGTACAACCGGGCCTGATCTGAGGGCAAGGTGCGAACGCTGGGCGTGCCATCGGGCAGGGCTGCAGGTCAGTTCGCTGACCGGGCTGGGCTGCTTCGCCTGGCCCGACCGCGCCAAAGGTCCAGTCCGGTTGAGACGTTCAGATTGTTTAAGTTTCGGGCCAGCAAAAGAGTGAGGTCAGCATGGGCTGGTTGCACTTCAAATGCGGCCAGTTGGGCGAGCACCATCCTGGACGGTTCGATCCCGATGCCGTGCAAAATGCACGGTCTACCTCATACAAACTGACCCACGGCCAAAATCTAGCCAGCAACGAGCACGAAGGTCTTCGCTCAGGCGGAGGCGAGCAGGGCGAGGGTTTGGGCAGCCGAGACCGCGGCCTGTGCTTGCAATGCGGTTCTCGGCTGGGCCAACAGCAACTGGCGAAGCTGCGCGGTCGCCGCGGCGGCTTCGGCGGGATCCTGGAGCAGGCGGAGCACCGCCGCCTGGTTGGCAGTCGCGGTGGCGGCAAGCGGGGGAGAATAATTCTGGTCCCCGTTCGATCTGCCGGCCGAGTCCCCGCCGGCCAGGTCGGTGGCCAGGGACGTGGGCATATCGGCAGGCGGCAGGGCCGAGGTGAGCGCAGACTGGAGGTTGGCCAGCCGGTCGGCGAGAGAGAGGGCAGGGAGGCTGCTGATGGATGAGCTCATGGCGTGGAGGCGGTTTTGGATTGGGCCAGACGGGGAAGACGGGGCAGGCGAGGGGTGGCGCCGGAGGCGGGCGGGACGACCGCCGCCCCCTGGTTGTTGGCGGCGATGTCAGTGATGACTTCCTTGCGCACAATGGGGATTTCGCGTGGGGCGGAGATGCCGATTTTCACGGTATCGCCGTCAATGCGGGTGATGCGAATCTCGATGTTGTCACCGATGACGATCGCGTCGTTGACCTTGCGGGTGAGGACAAGCATGGCGGCGGTTCAGCTGGCGGTGTCGAGCGGGTGGCGCGCCTGGTAGCGCGTGTGGTTGGCGATCACGACCTGGCGCGCGGCGCCCGTGTGCCGGTTGATGATGACGGGACCGACGAGGTTGACCGTTGCGGTGGCCGGTTCCTTGCCGAGCACAGTGACGATGTTGAGCACCAGGGCGTCGGCGGAGCTTGCGATGCCGAGCGCGGCGGCGTCGTCGTCAAAGAGTTCGGGATTGTAGTCCGGCACCAGGCCGGCCGGATCGATGACAACGAAGTGCAGCGGATCGGGGCCATGGAGGCGGAGCCACTGGAAGGGGAGCTGCTCGGCGATATGGAAGACCTCGCCACGATGGTGGTGGGGAAACCCCACCAGGCCGGCGGCAAACGTCAGGACAAGCGGCGGAGGACCGGCCGGGGCGAGGTCGGGAGAATTTTCGTCGAGGACTTTCATAAGTTAAGGTGTAATTAAAGGCAGGGCGGCAAATGCGGGCGTGTTTACTGGATGTAATTGAGCAGCGAGATATTCATGAACTTGGCGGCGGCGGCGAGCGCGGCCTGATAGGCCTGGGTGGTCTGGGTAAGTTTGACGACGGTCGCGGGCAGGTCGACCGAAGCGGCATTGGAAATGGCCTGCCCCAGATTGGTGAGCTGCGTCTGCTGCTGCGCCTGGGCAAATTGGATGCGCGACTGCACATTGGCCTGCTCGCTGATGGCGTTGACGATGGTATCATCGGAATCCGCCAGCGGAGCGGAGGCCGCCTGGGTGGCGGTCGCATCGCCAGCGGTAAGGCTGTTGCGCAGCGCAACCAGCTGGTTCATGAAGTCGGCCAGTTTTGCGTTGGTGGCGCCGTCGGTGGCGGGGGTGACACCGGCCCCGTTGCCCAAGGGGATGCTCGCGCTGGTGGCGCTGCCGGCATAGGTCACCGCCGTGATCTGGCCGGATGCGTTCCGGGTGACCGTGAACGGGGTGGTGGTCACGGCCGTGCCGGCAAAGATGCAATTGCCTCCGACCTTGGTGTTGCCCGCAGTGAGGGCCTGCTCCAGCAGGGCATTGGCCTGCAAAGCGTAGGATTGCATGCTGGTGCTGCTGCTGGTGCCCGAACCCAGCACCGCGATCTGGCCGGCCTGGTCGGAAAGCGATTTGAACTGGCTGAGTCCGGCCGAGGTGTTTTGCGAGGCGGTGAGCGCGGTGTTGGCATTCAGGCCGACCTGGGTGAGCGCGCTCTGTTCCATCTGGTCGGAGGCCACCTGGCTGACCGCCAGCGGGTCATCCCCCGGCTGGAAGATGCGCTGGCCGGTGGAGACCTGGTTTTGCAACGTGGCCTGCTGGGAGTTGAGCAGCTGCAACTGCGTGATCAGCTCATTGTTCATGCCGGCAGTGGTGAGGCGCATGGTAGATTAAATTGAAGCGGGAGCGGAAAAGGGCAGGCGCGTCACGGCAGGCCCAGACCGGTGATGACCGTGTTGAGCAGATTGTTGATGGTGCTCATGACCTGGGCGGAAGCCTGATAGGCGCGCTGGTACTGCAGGACATTGGTCATCTCCTGGTCGAGCGAAACGCCGCTGACGCTGTCGCGCTGCTGGGTGACAACGGCCTGGATGTTCGTCTGGTCCTCAAGATTGCTGGCGGCAGCAGCGACGGTGGAGCCAAGATTGCTCACCACCCCGGAATAATACTGGCCAAACGTGCCATCGATCTGGTCCCCGCCGGCGGTGGAAAACGACTGGGTGATTAGGCCGGCCACGGCGGTGGCAATGGTGTTGTCGCCCGGATTGCCACTGGTTCCCGTGGTGAGGCTGGCCGTCGTCAGGGTGGGATTGACTGCAAGGGTGGCCGCTTCGGATCCGGCGGTGACCTGGAAGAAATCACCGGTGGTCCCGGTGGGATTATAGGCGGCGTTGACCGAGCTCGCGAGCTGACCGGCCAAAGCGTTGAGCTGGTTGCGGAGGGTCTGCACCGTGCCGGTGCTGGACGCCAGCAGTCCTTGCACTTCACCGCCCGCCAGGGCGAGCGGGGTGGGCGAAGCGCCGGCGGTGAATCCGGTGCCGGTAAAAGCGACGGGGTTGGTGACCGAGCCGGCAGTGACCAGATCGACCGGGTTACCACTGGCATCATGCACTGTTACATTGATCTGGGTGGAGCTGCCAGCGACCGGGCTGGTCGTGATGCTCATCAGGCCGGCAAGCTTTTCGAGGTCGGCCTGGCGCTGGTCCCGCTGGCTCACCGCTGAACCGGGGGAGTTGAACTCCAGGCGGTTGATCTGGGAGTTGAGGGTGGCGATGTTGGTTAACAGCTGGTTGATGCGGCCGGCGTCGCCCGTCAGTTGGGTGCTGATATTGGCCTGCACCTGCGCGAGCTGATGGTCAGTCGTGTTGAAGCCCTGGGCGAGCGCGTCGGCGGTTTGCAACAAGGACTGCCGGGTGCCGACGTCGGTGGGCGAGGCGGCCAATGCCTGAAAACTGTTGAAGAAGGAACTGATGTCGTCGCCCAATCCGCTGCCTGTGGGAGTGGTGCTGTTGGCCGTGGCCGAGGTGTTGCCGATATTCTGGTTAAACGCGGCCTGGGTCTGGGTGTTGACCGAGTTTTGGGCCGTCAGGCTGGCCGTGAGACCGAGCTCACGCACGACCTGCTGATCAAGCAATGTATCACGGAGTTCCTGCACGGAAGCACCGCCCGACGAGCCGTTGCCGCCGGTAACGACCACTTCCCGCGCGTAATTGGGGTTGTTGACGTTGGCGAGATTGTTGCCGGCCGAAGACAATGCGAGCGACTGCACGCTGAGGGCGTTCGACGACTGGCTGAGAATGGACAATAGGCCGGCCATGGGTGATTCGTGCGGGATGAAGTAAAAGAGAGGGGAGGGAAGGATGATCAGCGCCCGCTAACCGGCGGCGCGAAGACTGAGGGCCGAGTCGCCGGAAGCCGCGACGCGGCCGGTCGCTGCGTAGATGCGGGGGCGGCCAGGGCTGAGCAACGCGAGGGTGTCGCGATGGAGTTCGACAGCGCGGGCGAGGATGCTGTGATTCTGGCGCGCCCGGCGGCGAACGCGATGCAACAGGTGATTGATTTCCCCGATGAGGGCGGAGAGCAAGGCCTGCTGGTCGGCGGGAAAGAGCGGCAAAAGCTGGCGCAGAGTGCTGTCGGCTGGACGGGCGTTTTCCTGGGCGAACCCGGTCACCCATGCCTCGCGGGCGGCGCGATTTTGGGCGGTTTCGGCCGCGAGGGTCTCGATCTCGCGGGAGGTATCGGTGACCGGGTCAATTTCACGGCGCCAGAGCTGGGCCTGCTGGCGGTCGAACAGGGCGAGCAGCCCGCCGTATGCGGAGAGCTCGGCGCGGAGCAGGTTGACCAAAGGGACGACAGACGGGGCGTTCATGGGAGTTTGGCCGGATGCGGGACGGCGGCGGGCGACGGCGCGGTGGCGGCAGGGGTGGCCGGGGTCAGTTGCTGTTGCAGGACGTGGGCGAGGCCCAGGCCGCCGCCCTGGCTCATGGCGTTTGAAAGGACATCGGTCAGAAGATAACTGTAGACTCCGCCGCCGGCCCCGCCCGAACTGCCGGAGCTGCCGCCGAACGCGGAGCCGTTCAACATGGGCTCGATGGCCGGGGAGAGCAGCTGGCGCATCAGGATGGCTTCGAATTGCTGGGTGGCGCGCTTCGTCTCATCTGGAGTGGGCTTGGCGGCGGGCGTGGCACCGGATGCGGCCGGAAGTGACCGGAGGACGGGTGGCGCATGGCCGACGGAACCAAGGGGGGAGAGTGACATGGCGAAAATCAGTCGATGATGAGCTCGGCCTGGAGCGCGCCGGAGCTTTTCAAGGTTTGGAAAATGGCCATCATGTCGCGGGTGCTCACCCCCAGGGCGTTGAGCGCGGCCGCGAGGCGGTCCACCGACGCCGCTTCGTTGATGATGGTGAAGCTGCCCTTGGTCTCCTTCACGTCCGTCTGGGTGCTGGGAAGAATGGCGGTCTGTCCGCCGCTGAGCGGGCCGGGTTGGGAGGCCGCGACCGAGTTGGCAATGGTGATCGTCAGCGCGCCGTGGCTGATCGCGACGCGGGAAAGGCTGACCGGCGAGGTGGCCACAATGGTGCCGGTGCGCTCATTGATGATGATTCTCGCCATGATGTCGGGATTGACGGAAATGGTGCCGAGATCGGCGAGGAACGCGACTTCGCGGCCCGCGTAGTCGGGCGGAAGCGAGAGATCCACCGTGGCAGCATCACGGGCGGCGGCGACTGCCAGCGGGTAGGCGAGGTTGATGGCCGTGGCCATCCGGGCGGCAGAGGTGAAATCGGGGTTGCGCAGCGAGAGCGCGAACCGGCCGTCGTGCACGAACGCCGCGGGGATTTCGCGCTCGACGATGGCGCCGTTGCTCATGATGCCGACCGTGGGATGGTTTTTCTGCACCGTGGCGCCACCCGCTCCGCCGGCCCCGCCCAAAAATCCGCCGAGCGCGATGGCGCCCTGGGCAACCGCATAGACCCGGCCATCGGCACCCATCAGGGGAGTTTGCAGGAGAATGCCCCCTTGAAGTGATTTGGCGTCACCCAGGGACGCGACCGTGACATCAATCCGGCTGCCCGACTTGAGAAACGGGCCGATGTCCGCCGTGAGCATGACCGCGGCGGCGTTTTTGACCTTGATCTGGGTCGGGTCAATCGTGAGACCATTACGTTGCAGGATGTTGGCAACTGATTGCAGTGTGGTCAGGGCGTTCGAATCGCCGTCGCCGGCCAGGCCGACGACGAT
>CAIXIZ010000387.1 GCA_903919625.1 uncultured Verrucomicrobiota bacterium | reverse complement strand
TGGGCCTGGTGCGGATGCTCCTCGCCGAGATGCCCGCCGAGGACCGCCGCCTCATCCTCCTCAAATACTCCACCGAGCTGAAATACCACGAGATCAGCGCCGAGACCGGCCTGAGCGTGGGCAATGTGGGCTACAAACTGCACCATCTGCTCAAGGGACTCGCCGATGCGTTGCGCCGCGCGGGGGTCGAGGGCAGCGCAGGCTGAAGAATGGAACCATTTATGAAAACATTTACATACACATACATCAATCGGGCGGCTCGGGGCAGCGTGTGTCGGAGCAGCATGTTTCGGCGGATGGGCGCGGGGCAGCACGTGGGGGACAACGTGCTCCGCGGGTCGGAGCTCGGAAAGCACGTTAGGGACAACGTGCTTTGTTGGTCGGAATTCGGAAAGCACGTTAGGGACAACGTGCTCCACCTATCGGGAGGGCATTCCAATGAGTGACGATCACAAACCGCCACATCTGGAACTGTTGATCGAGCCCGAGCTGGAGGCCCGCGTGGTCGCGTGGGCGCTGGGCGAGGCGTCGGCCTTTGAGGTGTCGGAGCTGGAGCGCATCAGCGCCGAACAGCCCGAACTGCTGATTTTCAAACGGCGGATCGAGGCCGTGCAAGGGCTGGTGCGCGAAGCGACGCGTCCGCATCCGCAGGCCATGCAACTGGCGCCGGAGCGGCGGGAAAAACTGCTGGCCGCCCTGGGGGCCAGACCCAGCACCGGAGCGAAAGCGCCGACGGCGCTGCCGCAGACCCAACCGGCCGCACCCCGGAAACGCCGGCCATTCTGGCATCAGCAACGGGTGCTGGCTTACGCGGCCGCCTGCCTGGTGATCGGAATGTTGGCGGCCATCATCACCCCCAACCTCAGCCAGGTGCAATCCTCGGCAAAACGGCTGGTGAGGGCCCACGCCGCAGCCAACTCCTTCGAAGCTGATGCCAAGGATCAGTCCATCCAACCCAACCCCATGCCAGCTGGCAGTGCGCCCGGTGGAGTCGGCGGGCGGGGCGGATTGGGCGGCGCTGCCAGAGGTGGCCCGCCACCTTCATTTCCGGCTCCCCCGCCCGATTATGTTCCGGCTCCGGTTGCAGCCCTCGCCGACGACCCGCAACAGGATGCGCGGCTGATGCTTGCGGCCATCGGCCGGCAGCAGCAGGAGCAGCCTTCGGTGGAGGTGTCATCCGGTTTTCTAGGCGCGGGTGATTACAAGCCATTGAGCAGCAATCTTGGGGTCAATGGGTCCGACAGCGCCCTCGTAGCATTCACCGGCACCTTCAGCGGCAATCTTGCGGTCAACGGGGCCGATAGCGCCCCCGGATCAATCGCCACGCCGACGGCGGCAGCGGCAGCGGCCGCACCCCCAGACAGGCCATGGACTGCTATGATGGGGAATGCCTCCCCCTCTGGCATGAGCGCCAACTCGCCGGGACAGGCCGGGAACAGAACGCAATTTACGGACGCGGCGAATACGCAGACCATGGCGACCCTCGGCGCCGTGGACGCGTCCAACGTGATTTCCGGGAGCGGGAACTGGATTGTAGCCGGCAACGCGGGAGCAACATTGAAAAGCGCCAATACCTACACGGGCAGCACGACGATCAACAGCGGCACGCTATTAGTTAACAGCGGCACGCTGGCGCTGGGCAGCAGCGGTGCCATTAATTATTCAAATGGCATCTTAATTAATGGAGGCAACCTGGCTGTGGTCACGGGTGGCGTCTTAGGGGGGAGCGGCACGATTTCGGGAGCGGTGACGCTTCAGGCAGATTCCGCACAACCGGGAAATACAGCGCCATATCATCCCAATGAGAGACCATCTTTAGGCGGCACTACAAACAGCATTTGGGAAAACCCCACTCCCACTGGGCCCCAGTATGTTGATGCCTCTGGGAATCGGCTTAGCGTTATCGGCAATGTCACCATCGATGGGAAAACTCAACCGATATTGTCGCAGCAGAATGGCCAAGATTCTGCCGGTCCTGCACTCCAGATAACTTCCGCACAACCGGGCAATTCGGTCACATTTGGCATTGGGCGCCGGATGGACGCCGTCCAGCAAATGGGGATTACTCGAGTCTTGGATAGTACGAGCGAATCAAGGAGCAATGCCATGATGGTACCTGCCGGCGGATTTGATGGCCAGCCGCGCGCTACAGATCAATTGATTATGAGTGGTGCCGGCGATTTTGCCTTCGCCGGGTCGAACTCGCTGACGCTGTCCGGGGCGGCTCAGGCAGTCAGAGATGAAGGCGTCAAGGCGCAGGTCAATGCCGGGCCAGATCCGAGAAACATGATAGTAGATGGAGCCTTCGATCTCCCCGCTGATAGCGTCGCCGGCTGGAACGATTTGATTCCCTCGCGAACGCGAACTGGTGGGGCTCCGCCAGGGAGTATCATCTACTATAATCTGGGCGGGGGCGGCGGCACACTGGCCATTGATTCGCCAAATGGCCTGGCTGGCGGTGGAGCGGTCACTGGCTTTGGCATGACCACCACCTCCAATTACGCGTTGCAAAACGGCAGGATGGATGCGGACAAGAACGTGGTAAATTTTTCGGGCGGGATCACCAACTCCACCCAGGCCGGCCGCAATGATGCATTCAAAGTGGGCAGCAATTCCATGACCCTTTCGGGCGCCATCTCAGGTACGACGGAACCCATCAACGCCGACCTGACCGGCCGCAATGATCTATTCAAAGCGAGCAGCTATTCCTTGCAAAGCGGCACCGTGAGTCCGGTTCTGGCCGGCAGCGGAACCGCGACCAAAACCTCGGCTGGCAGTGTGACGCTGTCAGGCACCAATGCCTACACCGGAGGCACGGCGATCGACGGAGGCACAATCGTGCTAGGCAATGCCGCTACTTTGTCTGGAAGCGGAACGCTGGGCGCCAGCACGATCACCCCCCGGACGGCCTTCACCGCCGGAAACTACACGTTGCAGAGCGGCGGCAGCCTGGAGGATGTGAGCGGATCCGTGAACGGAGTGACCGCTCCGAACTGGGACAGGCTTAAAAATTTTAACTCCATTGCCAGCGACTCCGTCGTGGGCGGTCAGCTGACTGTCGGCTCACCCGTTCTGACCCCGTCGGTGGTGCTTCATCCTGATTTCAACCAAGGCAGCCTGACCAAAGCTGGAGGGGGGACTCTCGCATTGAAGAATGCCAATCAACGCTTCACCAGCGGTCTGGTGGTCAGCGGTTCCACCAGTCCGGTGGTGTTGGATTATGCCAGTGGCTATACCGGCGGCACGACGGTTGCAAACGGCACCCTCGTGCTCAGCGGCGCAAATTACAATGGCGGCACGCTGATCGACCAGGGCACCCTGAAATTCACCGGGGCCGGCAATGGCAATGTGCGGTTATTTGCGACCGGCGGCGGCAACGGACAGCTGGCCCAATCCCAGCAGGGTGACCAAGCCCAAGGGCCAAGCCAAGGCCGGGTCGACCGTCTCAGTGGCCCCGGAGAATACAAATTCGACCTCGGAAGCACGGATCAAAGTGTGGTGATCAGCGACGGCACGGCTCCCTCCCCGGTAACCATCCCCACGGCCACTCCGCCGCCGAACATCCAGCAGCAACAGACGATCGAATCCCTGCTGGCCCAATCGAGTACGAAATGGAACCTGCCGGAGCCGCAGGAGGCCGACAAAAGCGCCGCGGCGGCAGCGGTGCCCGGCAGTGCGCAAGCTAAGAATACTGTTTTCGGCACCACCCCGGGCATGACCATCGGTGGGGGTAATGTGCAATATTCTGCACCCCCTTTAAACCTGATCAACTCCGGTACCGGAGTCTTCGCGGCCAGAGACAATGGTGGATTTGGCATGCCAGCCCCCAACGACTCGCCCGCGCAGATCGATTCCCGATTGGGCGAACAACTTGCCCGTGGCCGCGCCCAATACAGCGCCGGAGACATTGAGAACGCAAAGCAAACATTCGCCCAGCTCAGTTATACGGGGAATCAGGAGGCGATGGATTATCTCTCCAAAATAATCCAAAAAGAAAACGAGGCGGCCAAGGCAGCTCAACCTTTGGTCAAGGCGACGGGCGAATGGGAACTGGCCATCCCGGAAAAGCCGGCCACCAACGCCACGGCAGCGGCCCCCGGCAGTACGCTGGCTTTCAAGAGTTTCCCGATCAGCTTTTCCGCCCGGGAACAGATGCTGGCTGGCAGCGCGGGCGGCGGCGCCGGCCTGCAAAGCTACCTGGAGAAAGCCGGCGTGAATTTCGACAATCTGCCCGGCAGCAAGGTGGGCTTTGACGGCACCACCCTGCTGGTGACCCAGACACCCCAGAATCTGGAAAAAATCCAGCAGGTCCTCAATCAATTCCAAACCGCCACCCCGGGCGTGCCCTCCGGACCGGGCAGCCGCCCGACCGCAACTACCCCGGCCCCGCCGCCGCCCGACACCACGGCAGCAGCGCGGAAAAAGGCGCTGGCCGAAATTGCCGACGCCGAGGTCCGGACCAGCACGGAGGTGGTCTCGACGTTCTCCCTGCATGTGAGCGATGTGTCGTTCAAGCTGGCGCAGACGGCGCTCGGCCAGGGCAGGCGGCCCGACGCAGGCAGCATCCGCCCGGAGGAATTCTACAACGCGTTCGATTACGGCGACCCATCGCCTGTGGCGGGCGAGCCGGTGGCCTGCCGGATCGAACAGTCGGCGCATCCGGTGCTCCAGCAGCGCAATCTGGTGCGGATCGCGCTGCGGGTGCCGGCGGCGGGCCGGAGCGCAGGCCAGGCGCTGCGGCTCACCGTGCTGCTGGACACGAGCGGCTCGATGGAGCGCGAGGACCGGGTGGCGACCGTGCGCGCCGCGATGGCGTCGCTCGCCTCGCTGCTGGGCCCCGACGATGTGGTGACGCTGGTCGGGTTTGCCCGCACGCCGCGCCTGCTCGCGCAGCGGGTGCGCGGCAGCGAGGCGGCCCGGCTGGTGGAGCTGGTGGCGCACACGCCGTTTGAGGGCGGGACCAACCTGGAGGAGGCGCTCAAGCTGGCCGGCGACCTCGCCCGCCAGCAGCAGACAGCCGGCGCGCAAAACCGCATCGTGCTCATCACCGACGGTGCCGCCAACCTGGGCGACGCCAGCCCGGACCGGCTGGCCGAGATGATCGCCGCCCTGCGCCAGTCGGGCATCACGCTCGACGCGTGCGGCGTGGGCGCAGGCGGCCTGAACGACGGGATCCTGGAGGCGCTCACCCGCAAGGGCGACGGGCGCTACTACCTGCTCAATGCGCCGGAGGACGCCGACGCGGGTTTTGCCCGGCAGCTCGCGGGGGCGTTCCGGCCGGCCGCGGAAAATGTGAAGGTGCAGGTGCGCTTCAACTCCGCCCGGGTCACCAGCTACCGCCTGATCGGCTTCGAGCAGCACCGGCTCAAGGAGGAGGATTTCCACAATGATGCAGTCACGGCAGCGCAGCTCGCGGCCGAGGAGGCGGCGGTCGCGCTTTATCAGGTCGAGGTGCGGCCCGATGGCGAGGGCGAGCTGGGCGAGGTGTCCGTGCGCTTCCGCGAGACCGCGACCGGCAACATGGTCGAACGCACCTGGCCGATGCTGCACGACCCGGCGGCGGCGGCGTTTGACCTGGCCACGCCCACCATGCAGCTCGCCGGCACCGCCGCGCTGCTGGCGGAGAAGCTGCAGGGCAGCGCGCTCGCCAGCCTGTTCCAGCTCGGCGAACTGG
>CAIXIZ010000386.1 GCA_903919625.1 uncultured Verrucomicrobiota bacterium | reverse complement strand
GCTGATCTTCAAGGTCACGCCGCCGCTCACAAATTCGTGCTGCGCCACTTCCCCCAAATAGACCGAGCCTCCGATCCGCCCGCAGACGGCGTTGTGTGGCGCAGGTTCGCGTTGCAGCGTCCAGCACTCGGGACGCACGGCAAGGGTGACTGCCGCGCCGGCCGCCGGCTTGGCCGCCGGATCACCCCAGGTGCCCGCAAATTGGCCGGCCGCGGTCTCCACCATCACCAGACCGTCCCTGCTGCCGGCGAATTTGCCGGGGATAAAATCTGCTTCACCGATAAAACGCGCGACAGCCCGGCTGACTGGCCGGCGGTAAACGTCACGGGGTGAACCAAGCTGGAGGATGCGTCCGGCATCGAGCACCGCCAGACGGTCGGCAACCGACAGCGCCTCCTTCTGGTCGTGGGTGACATAGACCGTGGTGAGCTTGAACTCCTGGCAAACCCGGCGGATCTCGGTGCGCATTTCCTGCCGGAGATTCGCATCGAGATTGGACAGCGGTTCGTCGAGCAGGAGGCAGCGTGGGCGGACGACCAGTGCCCGGGCCAGTGCCACGCGCTGCTGCTGTCCGCCCGAAAGCTGATTGGGGTGGCGGGCCGCCATGGCTTCCATCCGTACTGCCGCCAGCGCCTCGGCCACGCGCCGGGCGGTCTCGGCCTTCGGCGTGCGTCGCTCCTCCAGCCCGAAAGCGACGTTTTCCGCCACCGTCAGGTGGGGCCAGAGCGCATAGCTTTGAAACATCATGCCGGTGTTTCGCCGGTGCGGGGCAAGCCGGGTCACGTCCTCGTCGCCAAACAGGATCCGGCCCGCATCCGGCTTGCAGAATCCGGCCAGGCTGCGCAGCAAGGTGGTCTTGCCGCACCCGCTCGGGCCCAGCAGGAAAAAGATCTCGCCCGGCCGGATGGCAAGGTCGAGCCGGTCGAGCGCAAGTGTCGCGCCGAACCGTTTGGTGAGTTGTTGGACTTGGATGCCGATCATACGCCTCGGAGCCGGCCAAATGCGGCGCTGCTGGCTCACAGAGACACAGAGCACCCTGGGGCGAAAGCACAAATGCAGGTCAAATCCCGAACGAGCCAGGCCAATGCATCGGATGAAGCCGGCAACCGGGCGCGGATGACGCCAGGCCCGATGGACTGTTTCTTCACGGGGTTTCCGCACCTTGGCTGCCTTTGTGACATTTCATCCTTGGGCCACGAACCTGTTGCCCTCGTGCTCCCTGCCCGCCATAACCGCCAGTCTTTTATGTCCGATCTCAAAGACTTTCCGCTCCATGCTGACTTCGAAACCGTGCTCGTCTCCGAATCCGCGATCCGCCGGCGCGTGAAAAATCTCGGAGCGGAGATCGCCGCCGCCTATGGCGGCGAGGAGATCACCGTCGTTGCCATCATCAACGGCGCCATCCTGTTCACCGCCGACCTGTTGCGCGAAATCCCCAATCCCATCCGCCTCGATTGCGTGCGGGTCTCCAGCTACCGCAATGAGACCAGGACGCGCGGCAAGCCCAGGCTGCTCCATAGCCTCGCCCTGGATCTGGGCGGCCGGCACGTCCTGCTCATTGACGATATTCTCGACACCGCCAAAACCCTTACCTTTGTCGTGGACCTGATCAAAAAGCACCGCCCGGCCAGCATCCGCACCTGCGTGCTGCTCGACAAGCGCGGCCGGCGCGAAGTGGAGTTTGAGGCCGATTTCGTGGGCTTTCAGATCCCCGACAAATTTGTCGTCGGCTATGGTTTGGATTTCGCCGAGCGCTACCGCAATCTGCCCTGCATCGGGGTGCTCAAGCCCAGCCTGCAAAATCCACCCGAGTGGGCCTGAGCCGGCTGGCCCGATTGCCACGCATCCGATCAGGTGATTTTGGCGGTCGGTTCTGGGTGCTATCCCTCAGGCCGGGGCTTTTTTGCCGGCAAAAAATGTTTGCCGCCAAAAATAATGTGGAACTTATTCTTGTCCGCCTAAGTCACAACGGCCTCTCATGGACCACCCCACCCCATTGAACCGCCAGGTGCTCGACGAGGACCTGCAGATCGTGCAGGCCACACTTGCCGCGATCACCGAGGATGTGCGGCGCATCTCCGATCCGGCGGCCGAGCTGGTGCAGGAGGCCTTGGACCGGCTCAACCGCGCCCGGCGCGAGTTTCAGCGCCGGCTTTAAATTCGCCGCACGTTTTTCTCGCCAGCGCCTGGCCCCTCCGCCATGTTCGCGGCCTTATGGGACGTCAATGGCTACACGCGAAACGCGCCATCGTTAACAACAAGAAAGGC
>CAIXIZ010000385.1 GCA_903919625.1 uncultured Verrucomicrobiota bacterium | reverse complement strand
GAGCAACCTGCCCGAGCTCACGGCCAAAAAGGCGCAGGAAACGCTCGATCTCGCCCACATCACCTGCAACAAAAACACGGTGCCGTTTGAGACGCGCTCACCCTTCCAGGCGTCGGGCATTCGCCTGGGCACGCCGGCGGTGACCACCCGCGGCATGCTGGAAAAAGACATGGATGACATCGCGGGCTGCATCGACACCGTGCTCAAGGCCATCGGGTCACCGGGCGAAGCCGCCGCGCTCGCCGCCACGAAATCCCGCGTTGACGCCATCACCGCCCGCTTCCCGCTGCCTTACAAACTCTGAGCCTGGCTGGCGGCCCGCAGGGGTGATTTTGCCTATTTTCTCCGCAGCAACGCCACAAGGACATCATAACCCTCGACCCGCAGCATCCAGAGCATCCCCGCATATGTCGCCACCGCGACAGGGATTACTCCTCCCACCGTGAGCAAGTCGGCCAGCCTTGGCGCATGGACCAGTTCCGCGATGATGGTGTGGCCGCCCCAGACGAATCCTGACATGGCAAGGGTGGCGGCCCCAATCTTGGCCACATCCCGCCATAACGGGGCAAAATGCAGCCCGGGCAGCTGGCGGGTGAGGGCGCGTTGCAACAGGAACGCCTGCACCACGATGGCCGTGGTGCTGGCCAGCACCAGCCCGGTCGCCCCGAGCGAATGCCGGAGGGAGAGGCTGAGCACCAGGTTGATCACGAAATCCACAAGGGCGATCTTAACCGGGGTGAAGGTGTCCTTCAGCGCGTAAAAAACCCTGACGGTGAGATTGACCACCGAGAAAAAAGGCAGGCCGATGACGTAGAGGATGAGAAGATATGACAGCAGGCCAACAAACTGCGGGGTGGCGGAGCCGTGCTGATAGATTAACCGGCAGATCGGACCGCCCAACAGCGCCAGTCCGGCGGCGGCGGGAATATTGATGATCAGGATGAACCGCAGGCCCCGGCGAAAGTCATCGCCCAGGGCGGTGAAATTGCGTTCGGCGGCGTGGCGTCCGATGAGCGGATAGACCACAGTCGTGACCGCGATGGCAAAGACCCCAATCGGCAGCTCCATCAGCCGGTTTGCGTTGTAGAGGGCGCTGACGGTGGAGGTCGCGAGTGAAAATGCCAGCAAGCGTGAGACGAAGGTGTTAATCTGGTAAATGGCGGTACCAAACACCCCAGGCAGCATCAGCCGGGCAATCTGTCGCAGCTGGGGGGCGTCCGCCAGTTTGAAGTGCGGCCGCCAACCGGCACGCAGCAGTACGGCCGCTGGCACGGTCATTTGCAAAAATCCTCCGGCCAGCACCCCCGCGCACAACCAGTGCACTTCGCCGAGCCGGTCGTTTGCAAAGTGAAGTCCGGCCCCGCCCAGCGAAAGAATCATGCAGAGATTAAGCCAGATGGGAGAAAGGGCCGGCTCGGTGAAACGGTGCAGGACATTGAGGGTGGCATTGAACGCCGCAGCGAGACAGATGCACGCGAGGTAGGGAAACATCAGCACGGTCAGGTCGGCCGCGAGGTACCATTTGTCATCGTGACCGGGCAGCAGCCGCGACTGGCTGAACAGCAGCATCGCCAGGCCGGCGAGGGTTCCGGTCACCACGAGCAGCCAGCTGGCGACCTGATTGAGCAGATTAAACGCGCCGGCCTGGCCGCTGTCCCGCAGTTCCTCCAGCAGGGTCGGGATGAACGCGGCGGTGAGCGCCCCCTCGCCAAGCAACCGACGGAACAGGTTCGGAAGGTTGAAAGCGGTGAGAAAGGCGTCGTTGTAATAATTTTGGGTCCCGAGGACCGCAAGGGCGAGTGCGTCCCGCGCCATCCCGAGCACGCGTGAAATCGCCGTAAGGAACGCGACGACCCCGACGTTTTTGTGCAGTTGCTTCGACACCGCTTCATTTCCCTGCGGGCGGGGCAGGTTGGCAAGACCATTGGACAGAAATGGGCGCCCCGCAACTGGCATTGACGCTGACAATCCGGACACTCAGCGTTCCTCCCAGCCATGTCGCTCATCCCCAAACTTGTCGCCAAGCTCCAGCGCCACCCGAAGCGCGTCGTCTTCCCTGAAGGCGGCGATCCCCGCATCCTGCAGGCCGCCCGCCAGTGGGTCACCCACCGGCTGGGCGCCCCCATTCTGCTCGGCGACCGGGCTGCCATCAAGGCCGCCGCCGCCGCCCTCGACCTCAAGCTCGACGGCATCCGGGTCATCGAGCCGGAGCGCAGCGATGATTTCGCGGACTTTGTGAGCCGGTTTGAGCGGCTCCGCCGGGTCAAGGGGCTCCAGCTCGACGAGGCGCGTGACGCCATGCGCGACCCGAATTATTTTGCCACCATGATGCTGGCGACCGGCCAGGCCGACGCGCTCATCTCGGGCGCGACCATGACCGCCTCCAGCGCATTGCGGCCGCTGTTCCAGATCATTGCCCGCCTGGAAAATGTCCGCAATGCCTCCTCCCTCATGGTGTTGGATTTCGATGAGAAAAAGGTGGGCAGCGACGGCACGCTGTTCTTCGCAGACTG
>CAIXIZ010000384.1 GCA_903919625.1 uncultured Verrucomicrobiota bacterium | reverse complement strand
GGCGTCGCCGGGGCGCAGCTGAAATCATAGTTTTCGGCCCGAAGATCTCTGATGACCGGCACGGATCCGCAAACCGGACACTCCGGATCACGCGGAACACCGAGGGTCTGCACCGTTTGCGCGAGCGCATCATAGGCAAGCAACCGGCCGACCAAGGGCGTGCCGAAACCGACAATAAGTTTGATCGCTTCCAAAGCCTGCATGGAGCCGATCACCCCGCAGAGCGCACCAAGCACTCCGGCCTCCCCGCAGTTGGGGACGGTTCCGGCGGAAGGTGGATGCGGAAACAGGCAGCGGTGGCAGGGACCGCCGAGTGATGGCGCAAACACCGCCACCTGGCCTTCGAACTTGAAGATACTGCCATAGACGAGCGGGCGGCGGGCCAGCACGGCGGCATCGTTGGCGAGATAGCGGGTGGAAAAATTGTCCGTGCCATCCACGATCAGGTCATAGGCGGCAAAGAGCGCGAGGGCATTGGCCGCGGTGACCGTCACGGCGTGTTCGACGATGGTGACATGCGGATTGGTCGCGCGCAGGCGGACCGCCGCCGATGCGGTCTTCAGCTGGCCAAGCGTGGCGTCACCATGGAGCAGCTGACGCTGCAAATTGTGCGCCTCGACCCGGTCTCCGTCGGCCAGGCCGATGGTTCCGACCCCGGCCGCGGCAAGATAAAGTGCCGCCGGGCTGCCCAGTCCGCCCGCGCCCATGATGAGCACCCGGGCCGCCTTCAGCTTTTGCTGGCCGCCCGCACCAATTTCCGGCAACGACAGGTGCCGGCTGTAGCGGGCGAGTTCGGACGGAGAAAGCGAAGGCAGGGCCATGCGATGCGCAACAAACCCCGACCCTGCGCCCCGTGCAAGGCAAGAGCGCAGGTTGATGACCGCGCGCGTTCGCCCCGCCTGCGCCCAAATTACTGCATCGCGCCCAAGGCCAAAGCCGCCGGGCCGGCCTGGAAATGAAATTGCCCCCGCCACCGAACCGCGCTGCACTCTCGCCGATGCCGCAAAAATTCATTGTCATCATCGCCGGAGGCAAAGGGGAGCGCTTCTGGCCCCAGAGCCGCGCTGCCCGGCCCAAGCACCTGCTGCCCGTCGTCGGCACAACCCCGTTGCTCGCCCAGACGCTTGCACGGATCAAGGGCATCGTCCCCGCGAAAAACATCTTTGTCATCACCAGCGCCGCCCAGGCGAAGTCGGTCCGCACCGTTTGCCCGGGCGTGCCCGCGAGCAACATCGTCGCCGAGCCCGTGGGACGCGACACCGCGGCGGCCGTCGGACTGGCCGCCGCCCTGGTCGGCGCACGGGATCCGCACGGGGTGTTTGCCGTTTTGCCGGCGGACCACGTCATCCGCGACCGGCGGGCCTATCAGTCTGACCTGCGCACCGCCTTCGCGGCGGCAGCGGCCGAACCCGTGATGGTGACCATCGGCATCACGCCAACTGAACCGGCCACGGGTTTTGGCTACATTCGCCGCGGCCCGGCCTGGAAAACTTTTGGCGGCCGCCGGCTCGACCGGGTGAGGCGTTTTGTCGAAAAACCCCGGCTGGCCGTCGCGAAAAGGTATCTCGCCGCCGGCGGCTACGTCTGGAATGCCGGGATGTTTGTCTGGAGCGTGCCGGTGGTGGCGGCGGCTCTCGCCCGGCACGCCCCGGCACTGGATGCCGTGCTGGCTCCCATCCGCCTGGCCCTTGCGCGCGGGCAGCGGCTCGCGCCGGTGCTGCGCAAGGCCTATCCCAAACTGCCCAGGATTTCCGTCGACTACGCGCTGCTGGAAAAATCACCTCAGGTCGTGGTGCTGCCCGCCTCGTTCGACTGGGACGATGTCGGGGCCTGGCCGGCCGTGATGAAGCACAGCGCCGCCGACGCGGCCGGCAACGTGATGCGGGGCCCGGCCGTGGTGGAGCAGGGAAAGAACAACCTCGTGTTTGCCGAAGGCCGGCATCTTGTCGCCGTGCTGGGGTTGAACGATCTCATCGTGATCCATACGGCAGACGCCACCCTGGTCTGCCCCAAATCACAGGCCCAGCACCTCAAGGCCCTGCTCCAGCGCGTGAAATCGCTCAAGGGCGGGACCAGGTGGCTTTGAGCCAGGCCCAGGTTTATGCGTTGCCTCGGCATTGATCTCGGTACGCGCCGCATCGGACTGGCCTTCGGCGACGGACTCGGAGTCGCCACGCCGTTGCCGGCACTGACGCAGGCCGATGTCATGGCGCGCACCGCCGCGCTGGCCGAAGTGATCCGCGCACGGCGGATCACGGTTCTCGTGCTTGGCCTGCCGCTCAACATGGATGGCACCGCCGGCCCCAAGGCGCAGGAGGCGGAAGCCTTTGCCGCCCGACTCCGCACCACGTTTGGCCTGCCCGTGCAGCTGGTGGATGAGCGCCTCACCAGCGATGAGGCCGAGTCCACCATTCCCAAGACGAAGCGGCGGGCCATCCGGTCCAGTGGCATCATTGACTCACGCGCCGCGACCCTGATCTTGCAGGATTTTTTGAACACGAAAATCCCGCTGCCGGAGAGTGAACCGCCGGCCTGAGGCACCTATCGGACCATTTGCTTCCAAAGCCCGGCCCACCGGGCAGGGACCGACGAGGCCGTCAGCCTCCCCCTTGCCCGCCTGCCCGCCCGCCACGTCCACGGTTTCCGGCGCCAGGGGTCTGGCCCGTCAGGGCATCAAACTGGGTCTGTTGTTCAGGATTGAGAAGGCTGCGGACGCTTTGCATGGCGGCGGTGCCCGCCGCCTGAACCCGGGTCTGTTGTTCGTTCACCTTTGCCTGGGCGGCCGCCAATGCGGTCACGAGCGGGGTGAGCGCGGCCAGCTGGGAGTCCGTCAAGGCCGGAATGATGGAGCGGATGTCTTCGAGCGTGGGATACGGTGCGGCGGAAACGGGCGCCGGGCCGCCACCGCGACGACCGCCACCGGCGGCGACATTGGCGGGATTGCCCAGCAGGGCGGTATGCGGTTCACCGCCGGGCTGGGCAGCGGTGTTAAGCGCAAGGCTGACGTTGCCGAAAGCCTCATCCTTCACCTTCACATTCCAGCCATCCACCAACACCAGCGGCTGGGCGCCGCCCAGGTTCCCGGCCTCGGTTTCGACGGTGATGGTGCGCGACTCGCCCGGGAGCAAGGACACAAAGTTTTCGCTGTAGTAGACCGGCAATACCCGGGCTTTGTCCCGATCGGCCCGGTGCAGCTGCAAGTGGGCCATGACGGCAATCACCTTGGTCGGATTGGTGAGGGTCACGTCGAGCAGCAGCTTGCCGCCCGCGTCGTGGCGCATGACCCTGGTGGCGAGCGTGGCACTGGCGATCTTATCGAGGGAGGTGTAATCGGCCTGATTGGCCGGAAGTGCCCGCCAATAAAAATTGTCCGAAATCAGCTTCCCCGCCGCATCCCTCAGCTCCAGCTTGACGAAATGCACCGGGGACAAGTCCGCCGGGAAATCCACCGCGCCGGCATCCAGCACCGAACTGGCCTTCACCGCCAGGGGCAGGGTGTGGTCGGACTTCATCGTGCCATCCAGGTTGAACACCCGCACGCGGGCCGACAGACCGTCCAGCGAGGCGGGGGTGTTGTTGACCACCATGACATTGAACGTGGCCTGGTTCATCATCACATGGATGGGCTCGCAGGCCTTCTGCGTGCCATAGAGCGACGCAAGCGGTTCGAGGTCGTGGCTGTAATACTGCCAGACAAAGCTGGGCTGCGAGGGATTGCTCATCCAGGTGAGCACTCCGGTAACGGGGGCGAACATCTTGGCCGCCCGGCCCTCATACATCGCCCGGTAGGACTCGTAGCAGGCGAGCTGCGACTTGCGCGCGAATTCCGCCAGGTTGACCGAGACGCCATAGCGTTGGGCGAGCAAATCCTGGAAGAGCCGGCCCTGGGCAGACTGGGCGCCGCGCAGCAGATCGTGGATGGCCCAGTCGTCATTGATCGTGTGCCAGTCTTTCTCCGGCATCATCGCCTTGATGGACTCCAGGGTGGGGATGGAAACGCTGCCCAGCTCGGTCTTGAACGCCTCCGTCGCGGGGAAATTGTAGTAGTCCGCCGGCACGCGCCAGGCATACGGCCCCCCGGAGCGAACGCCGGCTCCGTCGTTGGAGTTGGGATGGTAGAGCCGCACCGGCTCCAGCTCCTTCATGATCTGCAGGAGACCCGCCGCCACGGCAGCCGGACCGGGATTGCCCTCGTTGCGCCCGCACCAGAGCACAATGCTGGGGTGGTTGCGAAAGCGGAGCACCTTTTCGCGGACATTGGCCAGGTACATCGGGACATCGCGCACGTCCAGGCTGTCGTCCCGCACCCCGGCCTCGGCGCGACCGCTGTCGCTGGGGTTGGGCTCAAAAAATTCATCCCAGATCATGATGCCGTAACGGTCGCACAGATCGTAAAAATCTTCCCCCGTGCTCTGGCCGACCCAGTTGCGGATCATGTTGACGTTGGCGAGCTGATGGTAGCGCACCTGGGCCTCCAGCCGTTCGCGCGGGATGCGTTTCATCGCCTCGTCCATCCCCCAGTCACCGCCCTTGGCCATCACGGGAACACCGTTCACCGACAGGGCAAGGTTGTCGCTGCCAGGCAGCGCGTAGGTGATCTCGCGGATGCCAAAGGACACGTCGCGGGCGTCAGACACCGCGCCCCCCATGCTGCTGCTCAGGTGCACCGAATAAAGTTCAGGTTTGCCATAGCCATTGGGCCACCAGAGACGTGGCCTGGCCACATGCAGAACCGGAGTGTCGTCGGCGGCAAACTTCACCAGCTTGGATTCCTTGGGCTGCAAGGTGACCGCAGCGGTAAAATTGCGCCCCTCCAGAGTGCCGGTAAACGAACCGGTTTGCACCTTGTCCGTGGCGTTGCGCAAGGTGGCTTCAACCGTCAGGTCGGCGCTGTCGGTGCCGGGCAACGGCAGGTGCGAGGTGACGAGCGGATTTTCGATGACCAACGGGCCGGTGGCGGAGAGCGTGACTTTCTGCCAGATGCCCATGTCGCGGTCACGGATGACGGGGATCCAATCCCAGCTCTGGGTGTCGATGAAGGTGGGGCCGTCCTGCGAAAGGATGCCGCCGTTGGTGATCGTGCCCGAGGCCTGGGTGTGATCCCGCGGGGTGCCGGGATGTGGCGGGGGCTGGATGAGAACGGCGAGGGCGGCGGTCTGGCCGGGCTGGACGTGGGCGGTGATGTCGAAGGAGCCGCGGGTAAACGCGCCCCGGATGTCGTCACCGGCCTTCTGGCCGTTGATCCAGACCTCGGCGGTGTAGTTGATCCCTTCGAAGTTCAGCCAGACCTGCTTCCCGGCAAAATTGGCGGGCACGGCAAATTCGACCCGATACCAGTACGACGTACGGCTGAGGCTTTCAGGGATGTTACGGTTGTTCTCGCCGTAAAGGGGCTCGGGATAGACCCCCTCGTTGACGAGGGTGGTGAGCACGGTGCCAGGCACCGTCGCCTTGTACCAGCCGGCCGGCTGGTAACCTGCCTTCGAGACGGCCCCGCCGACATCCGGCACCTTGGCGATGTCCTGCAACTGCCAGCCGGCAGATAAGGTGACCGCTGCCGGCAGCCCGGTGGCGGCAGATGCGGCGTGGGCAACTGAAAAGGAAGCAAAGGACGTGAATGCAAAAAACAGGACTTTAAGGGCGGGGGTATTCATGGGGTGAGAAAGGGGCAATTACGGCAAATCCGGACGTGGTTGTCCAGCCGGACCAGGCTGGGTCACGGTGACTTTTGTCACCCGGCACGCAGTCAGCGACACTATTTACAAAACCTGGAGCTTCTTCCGGTAGAACGCGGCGACCTCATCGGTGGAACCTCGCTGAAGAGGATGTGTTTCTGCGACATTGCAGTTTGAGAATGAGGCGATGAGGGCAGCCCTCTTCTTGACAATGTGCGCCTGACTGCCGCCAGCGTCTTCCGCTACGTAATTTACTAGCTCATGGTTTTAGGAAACTGCCGCCGGAGCGCCGCCGCCAGTCCGGCCTTGTCGAGCCGCCGTTCCGCGATGGCGATCATGGCGTCGTAGAGCTCGGACTGGCTTGGCTTTCCCTGAACACCGTTGGCCGACAGAAAAAAAGCGCGCTCGCGATGGCTGTGCGTTTGTTGCCATCGAGGATGGCCTGCGCTTCCGCGAGATGAAAAGCATAAGTCGCCGCGATGTCGAGCACGTCACCGCCCTGGTAGAACCAGGTGTTTAGGCCGGCAGCCACAGCCGCCTCGACCGCGCCCGGATCGCGTGCACCGTCAACTCCGCCATGCTCAACCAACGAATCGTGATGAACCATCATCACCAGTTCGAGCGTGAGAAAGAGCGGGACATCATCCGCACTCATTGGGCGAGGCGGCGCAGTAATTCGTGGTTTTCCTCAAAAATCTTTGGCGCCTGTTTCCCGTATTCTTCCCTTGGGATGTAACGCACCCTGGGTTCGGTGCCCGCCGAGTCCCGATCCTCGCGCACAAAGGCCCGTACCTCCTCCCGCTCGGCGGGGGGCAGTTGCTTGATCAGCGCGATAACTTCGGCGGCGCTCATGGTGTCTGAAAGCTTGTCAGTTTTATTCACCCGGACAAGCCAAACTGCCGCTCTGCGGTCATCCTTTGTTTGCCCGTCACAAAACCTGGAGCTTCTTCCGGTAAAACGCGACGACCTCGTCGGGATCATCGGTAAAGAGGACGTAGTCGGCGATCCAGGCCGGCGCCCGCTTCGTGCGGATCATTTCGGTGAGCTGCGCCTTGAGATCCTGCCAGAAGGCGGCGTTAAAAAAGACATAGGGAACCCGCGGACGGATGCCCAGTTTCAGGTTGCACAGCTCGATGCCGATCTCCTCCAACGTGCCGACCCCGCCGACGTTGAAGATACAAAAATCGGCGGCCTCGAACCATTTTTGCCGAAAATGCCGGGACGCTTCCTGGAAGGTGTTGAAAAAATCCACCCCGAGTTCGGGTGGCTGGGCCTCGAGCTCGAGAAAGCAGGCGCCCGTGAGCGCGCCTTTGCCCCGGGCCTGCTCGGTGGCCAGACGCATTACTCCGCCCCCCCCGCCAGTCAGCACACCCAGATTGGAACCGATGAAGCTGGTGAGTTTTTCGACCAGTGAGGAGATGCGGTCGGTGTCGGCCTGGTCCAGGCCGACCGCCGAGCCGTAAAAGGCCAGCACCGTCGCCTCGTGAAACCGGCGGGCCATCTCCTCGCGGACGAAAAAGCCGTGTTCCTTTTTGTAGGTATGGACGTAAAGATCCTGCGAAGTCCCCTCACACCAACAAACCTGAACGCCGATGGCCTGAAAGGTGTCGAGCCGGGCATGGGCGTTGCTGGAAAGGAAAAAACCATGCGTGCGCGAGGCATGCCGGAAGATGAGGCGCTTCAGCTTCACATCGCCCAGGCGCGTCATCAGCTCGATGTGCTCCAGCAGGTCGGGAAAATAGTCGAGGACCAGGGTGTCGGCATCCGCCGGGGCGGCATCCAGGGCCTCGATCATGGTGCGATAACCGATGGGACAGGCGTCGCCGGCGAGAAATTTGTTCAGGTTCTCATTGGCGCGGACGAGCACACAGCGGTTTTCCATGGTGGC
>CAIXIZ010000383.1 GCA_903919625.1 uncultured Verrucomicrobiota bacterium | reverse complement strand
TCAGCCGGGTGAGGTCGGCGATGGCGGCATTGAGCTGGGCCACGGAAGCAAGATTTGACGTCAGGGTGGCATTTTTGGCCCTCAGGTCAGCATTGTCGCGCTCAAGCTGATCGACGCGCTGGGTCAGCAACGTCAGGCGGCCAACCTGTTCGGCCAGACCGCGGACATCTTCCCGAAGATTGGCCAGTTCAAGGGTGGCGGGAGAAGTTGCCGTTTGGGCCCGGCAGGTGACCGTGGCACCGGACAGGACCAGTACACCAATTAATATTTTCCACATGGCTGCAGCGTGGCCGGGGATTCCAAAAAAACAAGCCGCCGCTGGCCGAAACCGCCCCTACCCCCTTACCGCCGACCAGACCGCCAGGCAGGATTCGATCAAAGCCGGCAACTGGCTGAGCGGGATCTGGCTCTGGGCATCGCTGATGGCTTTGGCGGGTTGAGGATGGGTCTCAATGAACAGCCCCTCCGCCCCGGCGGCAAGCGCCGCCCGGGCGAGTGGCGCGACGAACTCGCGCTGCCCGCCGCTTGCACCACCGGCGGCCCCGGGAAGCTGCACACTATGGGTCGCGTCGAAGATGGTCGGGCAGTTGTTTCGCTGCATGATGGCAAATGAGCGCATGTCGACCACGAGGTTCTGGTAGCCGAAGGTCGTGCCACGCTCGGTCTGCCAGATCTCCTTCGCCCCGCCCTCGCGGAGTTTGGCGATGACGAAGGGCATCTCCTGAGGGGATAAAAACTGCCCTTTCTTCACATTGACCACCCGGCCGGTCGCCGCCGCGGCCATCAGCAGATCGGTCTGGCGACAAAGGAATGCGGGGATTTGCAGCACCTCACAGACGGCGGCGACGGCCGGCACCTGGGCGGTCTCATGGATGTCGGTCAGCACGGGATATCCGTAGTCGCGTCTGACCATGGCGAGCAGTTCCAGGCCGGCGTCAAGGCCGGTGCCACGCCGGCCACCGAGCGAAGTGCGATTGGCCTTGTCGTACGAGCCTTTGAAGACGATCCGCAGCTCACGGAATTGGCGGCCGAGCGCCACCAGTTTCTCCGCCACGGCCCGGCAGACCCGTTCGTTCTCCAGGGAGCACGGGCCGGCAATGAGGAGGAGTTTTCGGGGGGTGAAGAGCATCGATGACATCCTGCAGCCAATGCCCAACGCCGCACGATGACTAGTGAAAAATCAGGCCCGCCCTTTTTTGGCGACGGGCCTGGACCGCCCGGTGACTTTTTGATTCTTGATGGCCGCCGCGATGAAGGCGGCAAACAGCGGGTGCGCCTGGTTGGGCTTCGACTGGAACTCGGGGTGGAACTGCACCCCCAGGAACCACGGGTGGCCTTTCAGCTCGACGATCTCAACGAGATTGCGCTTCGCATTGATGCCGCTGACGGTCAGCCCCGCCCGCTGCAGGGCGCCGACATAGGCATTGTTTACTTCGAAACGGTGGCGGTGACGCTCCCGGACGCTGGCGACCCGGTAGGCACGCGCCGCCAGGGTGCCAGGCGTGAGGGCACAGTCGTAGCTGCCAAGGCGCATGGTCGCGCCCTTGTCGGTGATTTTTTTCTGCTCCTCCATCAGATTGATGACCGGATGGGGGGAGCGCGGGTCAAACTCCGTGGAGTTGGCCCCCTTGAGCTTGAGGACGTTGCGGGCAAACTCGATCACGGCAATTTGCAGACCAAGGCAGAGGCCGTAATAGGGAACGCCGTGCTCCCGGGCGCACCGCGCCGCGGCACTCTTGCCCTCGGTGCCACGGTCGCCAAACCCGCCCGGGACGAGGATGCCGTCCAGCCCCTTGAGCAGCGCCAGGCCGCCGGATTTCTCCAAATCCTCGGCGTCAATTCTCCGGACGGTCACCCGGCAGTTGTTGGCAATGCCGGCATGGGTGACGGACTCATAGACCGATTTGTAGGCGTCCTGCAGCTCGATGTATTTGCCGACGACCCCGATGGTGACGGCATGGGCCGGATTGCGGATCCGGCGGCCAATCGCCTGCCAGACATTGGCCTTGGGCCGGCGCTTTTTGAGGCCAAACAGTTTGAGCACCAGATCGTCGAGCCCCTCATGCTGGAGGGCGACCGGCAGCTCGTAGATCGAGGCCACATCCTCGCAGGCGATGACCGCCCGAACCGGGACATTGCAGAACATCGAGATTTTTTTGCGCAAGTCGGCGTCGAGGTGGTGATCACACCGGCAGACCACGATGTCCGGCTGGATACCGATTTCACGCAGCTTGGCGACCGACTGCTGGGTGGGCTTGGTCTTCAGTTCGCCCGCCGCCGCGAGGTAAGGGACCAGGGTGACATGGATAAATATCACATCATGCGGCCCGACTTCCAGCGCGAACTGCCGCATCGCCTCCAGGAAAGGCAGCCCCTCGATGTCCCCGGTGGTGCCGCCGATTTCGGTGATCAGCACGTCCACATTCTTGCCCCCGGAGTGGATCCGTGCCTTGATCTCGTTGGTGACGTGCGGAATCACCTGCACGGTCGAGCCGAGATATTCGCCCCGCCGCTCCTTCTGGATGACACTCTCGTAGACCTGGCCGGAGGTGAGATTGTTGAGCCGGGACAGCCGGCCGCTGGTGAAGCGCTCATAATGGCCGAGATCGAGATCGGTCTCGGCCCCATCCTCCAGCACATAGACCTCGCCGTGTTGAAACGGGCTCATCGTGCCCGGGTCCACATTGAGGTAAGGATCGAACTTTTGGATTCGCACCCTGAGGCCGCGCAACTCAAGCAGCGCGCCAAGCGCCGCCGCCGTCAGGCCCTTGCCCAAAGAGGAAACCACCCCACCCGTGACGAAAATGTATTTCACGGGCCGGAAGCGTGACGGCCTGCACTTTCCCCGCGCAAGCAAAACTTGCGATAATTTTCCCGGCCAGGGGCCGGACTGTCTTTTGGGCGCCGGGCGGGGCTCCGCCGGCCTTGGGTTGGACCAAGGCTGGAGTCAGCCCACCCCGATCACTGGCGTGGGGCAGTTTGCCGGTTGCCACCGCAGGCCGGGCTTATCCCCGGCCTGCAATTTGCCAAATGCGTCACTGCCACGGGTCATGAAACGCGGTGGGTGCTATCTCCCCAGCCGCAGATCGCTCCATTCGCCGAGGGTGCGGCTTTCCATCGGCCAGCCGGGTGCGATGGCCGCAAAAACGGCCCGCACCTGTTCCAGC
>CAIXIZ010000382.1 GCA_903919625.1 uncultured Verrucomicrobiota bacterium | reverse complement strand
CCGGCCGCCACCGTCCTGGTGAATCCGGCGAACATGAACAACCAGATCGTCCAGTCCCAATACGATGGCAACAAAACCAAAACGATGGGACTTACCGGCACGACGGTGACCACCCTGACGGACAAGCTGACGTTGCGCACCGGCATCAGGGTAGAGGACGTTGAGGGCAATTTCAGCGGTTTTCGCCGGCTCGTCACCCTGACCCCGACGGCGACCGGTCCCATCACCGGCACCCCCACCGTGGTGGCCACCCCGGTGACCACCAATGTGACGACCTTCAACGATCTGGGCCTGGCCGGCACCACCAAGGTGACCGTGGCCGCCGCCAACCTTGGCCTGGATTTCAAAGCCACGGATCACCTCAACCTAACCTTCGCCGTGAAAGGGGAGGACAAGAACTCCAAGGCTGACGGCACCTACAAGGTCGTGGCCGCAAGCGGCACCCCGGCCACCACGCTCACCACCACGCCGCGCGTGGAAGGTTCGCACCTCAGCGAACGGTCCCTCACCCCCGCACTCGATGTGCGCTACAACGGAATCAAGGATGTGATGCTCTACGCCTCGGCCAGCCACGTCTATCTGTCCGGCACCGAGCATGACACGCCCGCCTATAGCACCACCACGATCACGTCGCCTTTGATCTATTTTAACGATGTTTCCCAGGACAACAGCAACTACACCTTGGGCGCCAACTGGCGTGAGTCCTCCGTCCAGTCCTTTCGGACGGAAGTGTTCTACAAGGACCATAGCAACGGCTCGGAGGGCTTTAATTCCAATGTCAACGGGGCGGCCCCGCTGCTGAACAATTACTATGTGCTGGGCACGCAATACCGCGGGATCAAGCTGACCTCCATCTCCAAACCCCTGCCGGTGCTGGCGTTCACCACCCGTTATGTCTACCAGAAAGGCCGGATGCAGGTGTCGTCATATCAGCAGTCCGCGGCCCCGGTCACCGTCTTCGGCGTCGAGACGTATGATTCGATGAATTCGATCAGCCATAACATTGGCGAAACCATCGACTGGACCCCGATCAACCAGTTTTATGTCCAGGCCAACGCCGATCTCGTCTTCAACGTGATCGACACCGTCTATCCCCGGGCGGGGGTGGTGCCCGCGGCCACCGTGAGCGGCGTGGCCAACGTGAGCTACAACGCCAACGGCGTGCTCCAGAACTCCAACAACAACTATTTCACGGGCAGCTTTCTGGCCGGAGCCGTGGTCAGCAAACGCGACGACGTGCAGGTCAAGTTCACCTATTACCGGGCCAACAATGGCGACTCCCGGCTCGCCAACCTGACGCTGCCCTATGGCGTGGTCGCCACCGAGTATTCCGCCTCGGTCGCGCTCAAGCACAAATTTTCGGCCAACGTCATGGGCAATCTCAAGGTCGGGTATTTCGACAGCCATAACGGCACCACGGGCAGCAACACCGACTTTCATGGCCCCATGGCCTACATCTCCATCGAATTCAAATTGTAAGCCCATCCTTCATACCGGCCCGTCCGCTTTCTCTTCAGTCTCAAAATCCTCACAACCATGAACAAGCTCATCATCACCTCCGCAATTATCACCGGCACCGCCCTGGCCGCCCTCGCAGCCGCACCGGCCACGCCGGCACCGGCCGCAGCCGCGCCTGACGCCAAGGCCATTTGGTCCGAACAATGCGCCAAATGCCATGGCGATGACGGCAAGGGCGAAACCAAAATGGGCAAGAAACTTGACATCAAGGATCTCACCGACGCCAAAATTCAGGCCAGCTTCACCGACGAGCAGGCCACCAAGGCCATCAAGGAAGGGACCAAGGACAAGACCGGCGAACAGCTCATGAAGCCGATCGAGGGCATCAAGGATGACGAGATCAAGGCGCTCATCCCCTACGTCCGCGCCCTGAGCAAAAAATAAGCTGGCCGGCCTACGCCGGCTTCCTCCCCCACCCAACCCTAAGGCCAATTCCGGTCTAAACGGCACCACTATGCAAAACGGCAGAAAAACCTCCCTCGTGCTCGGCGGTCTGGCGGTGACGTTCACCGCCCTCGCCGCAGCCTTCCTCGGGGATCTGCCGGGCCGTCCCGTACCGCCCCCGGTGGTCCCCTTGGTTGACCGGGCGTTTTTGAGCACAGCCACGGTGCGGATTTCCTACGCCGACCTCGTCAAGACCAAGGAAGATCTTTCGGACTTCGAGTGCTACACCTGCCACCAAAAGGACAAGCCACCCGTGCTGAAATATGATGAGAACCAGAAACTTGTCCTCCCCAAAGCGCACCGGGACATTGTAATGGGCCACGGAACCCATGGCCGCAACAACAACTGCTACAACTGCCATAATGAAAGCAACCTGCTTCTGTTTCAGCCCCATGATGGCCGGGACTTGAAATTCGCCGACAGCACCCAGCTCTGCGGGAGCTGCCACACCCCGATCCTGCGCGACTGGGAGTCCGGCGTGCATGGCCGCACCAGCGGCTTTTGGAATCGCACCCTTGGTCCCATCGAACGCAAGGACTGCGTCAACTGCCACGATCCGCATTCGCCCAAATTTCCGGGCCGCCCTCCGGCACCCGGTCCGCATCAATTGCACGGTCAATCCCCCACGCCTGCCGCCACCTGACATGTCCTGCTCCACCTCACCTTCCGACCCGGCCGACGGCATGACCCGCCGCAGTTTTCTGCGCACCTCGGCCGTGCTGGCCACCGGCCTCGCCGCCGTCGCCTCCAGCCTCAAGCCGCTCTTCGAGATGGAGGACTTCAGCTCGGCCGAGCAGTTCATGCAGAAATATTACAAGGAGATGACGCCCGAAGAAATGGGCCAGGTCATCAAGCGCATCGAAGGCGAGGTCGAAAAACAATATGGCGTCCGTCCGCATGTGCGGGATCTCCGGCCGATGGACGGGGTCGAGTTTGTCTACGCGCTCAACCTCTCCCGCTGCATCGGCTGCCGGAAATGTGTCCACGCCTGCGTCGCCGAGAACAACCAGTCGCGCAGCCCGGAGATCCAAGACATCCGTGTGCTCAAAATGCCGCAGGGCACATTTGACATGGATCGGGGCGACCACACCTACGCCCCCGAGTCGGTGCCGGAGAAAGGCTTTTTCTACATGCCGGTACAATGCCAGCAGTGCCGCAACCCCCCATGCGTCAAAGTCTGCCCGGTCCATGCCACCTGGCAGGAATCCGACGGCATCACCGTCATCGATTACGACTGGTGCATCGGCTGCCGTTACTGCGAAGCCGCCTGCCCGTACTGGGCGCGCCATTTCAACTTTACCAAACCCTCGATCCCGGCCGACCGGATCAATCCGGACATGGCCTACCTCGGCAACCGGCCGCGCAAGCAGGGCGTGATGGAAAAATGCCATTTCTGTGTGCAACGCACCCGCGCCGGCCGCTACCCGGCCTGCCTTGAGGTCTGCCCGACCGGCTCCCGCAAGTTCGGCAACATCCTCGATCCCAACAGCGAGGTTTCCCAGATTCTGCGCACCAAGCGCGTGTTCACCCAGCTCAAGGAGGATGTCGGCACCAATCCCCGGTTTTATTACTATTTTGATGTATGATCACCGCGACCCGCAACTATCTGGTGTTTATCCGGCGCTGCCTGGGCCTCGCCCTTGACGGCGACTGGCGCTACTACGCCTGGATCGGGGCACTCTTTGTCGTCTGCCTGTTTGGCCTCCATGCGTATGCCCAGCAACTGGCCCATGGTCTGGTGGTGACCGGCATGAGTGACGAGGTCTCCTGGGGAGTCTACATCGCCAATTTCACCTTTCTGGTGGGGGTGGCCGCCGCTGCGGTGATGATGGTCATCCCCGTCTACATCTATCGCAACGAGGAGCTGCACGATCTGGTGATTTTTGGCGAACTGCTCGCCGTGGCCGCCATCATCATGTGCCTCGCCTTTGTGACCGTCGACCTCGGCCGGCCGGACCGCTTCTGGCACCTCATCCCCGTCATCGGCCAGTTTAACTTCCCGGCCTCGCTGCTGAGCTGGGACGTGATCGTCCTGAACGGCTACCTTCTCCTGAACGTCTATATCTGCGGCTATCTGCTCTACTGCCGCTATCGTGGAAAAAAGCCCGCCAAATGGTTCTATATCCCGTTTGTCTTCATTGCGATCGTATGGGCGGTTTCAATTCATACGGTCACGGCCTTCCTTTATGTCGGCCTGGGAGGCCGTCCGTTCTGGAACTCGGCCATCGTCGGCCCGCGTTTTCTGGCCTCGGCCTTCACCGCCGGCCCCGCGCTCATCATCCTGGCGCTGCAGGTGGTCCGGCGGGTCACGGCCTCCGCCCAGGGCGGCCTGGACACGCAACCGCATGCGGGGGCCAGTTCCCGTCCGGCGACCTTGAAGGATTTGGACTTGCTCGCGGCGCATCTGCCTGAGCTGGCTTCGGTTTCCACCGACATCCGGGTAAAAATCCTGGCTGATGCCACCGTCGTGGATGCGCCCGCAGGCGAAATCTTGCTGCGCCAGGGTACAACCGACACCAATGCCTATCTGATCATCCAGGGACGCGTGGTGGTAAAACGGGAGGAGGGCGGCCTGTCCCGGATCACCCGCACCGTTGGACCCGGCGAGCAATTCGGCGAGATTTCCGCCCTCAATGGCACCCCGCGCACGGCCACCGCCTTCGCCGAGGAACCCGTCCGCGTCCTGCGGCTGTCGGCCGCCTCGCTGCGCGAGCTCATGCACAACAAACGGATGAATGAGATCATCCATTCCCGGATGACGGAGCGGCTGATGATCACCGACCGCGGCCTGCTGATTTTGCGCAACATCGTCCAGGTCTCGATGCTCATCAATGTGTTTCTGCTGCTGAACGAGGTCTTCAAGGAGTTTTATTCGGGCAACCTCCATGTCATTTCCTCCCGCTACCTGTTTCTGGGATTGGAGGGCCATCATGCGCTCGTGCCGTGGATCTGGACCGCCATCGGCCTCAATCTCACCGCCATGGTTCTGCTCGTGCTTCCGCTCAGCCGCAGCCTCCGCTGGCTGAACCTCGCCTGCGTGCTCAGCATCGTCGGCATCTGGATTGAAAAAGGCATGGGCCTGGTCATTCCCGGATTCATTCCCACCCCCCTGGGGGCGGTGGTCGAATATACCCCGACCCTCAATGAGACTTTGGTCTGCTTTGGAATTTGGGCGATGGGTCTGCTGCTCTACACGGTCTTTTTAAGAATGGCGGTCCCCATACTCCAGGGACGGCTGTCCAAGGCCAACGAAGGCAGGCCCATCGCCTCCCCCATCCCCGAAGCCCCTGCCTTCCCCACCTCCACCTGATTCTTTTCCGCCATGGCGATCCAACTTACAGCCGACGATGCCAAGCTTTCCCTCAACGCCCACGTGGCGTCGAAAGGCGCGGAAATTCATGCGAAATACGGGCCCAATCTGGGCTGGAAGGAGCTCTCGCTCCTCTTGGAAGACCGCACCCTGGTGCGCTATCCTTGCAAGATCGAGTTTAACGCCGCCCCGCTCAAACCCGGCGAATTTGCCCACCCGGTCCCCAACGGCGATTTGCCCGAGGACGGCTTCACGCTGTATATCCACCCGCTGTTCATGATGCAGCTCCCGCAAGTGCCCTTGCTGGCGCTTTATCAGCTCGTGGTGGTGAACTATGGCGACTTCGCCTCGTCCGATGATGCCCTGACCTTTGGGGCGACAGCCCTCGGCCTGACGGACGACGAGTATTACGCCCGGCTCTGCGAGGTGATCGACCCCCTATGCGGGTGCGGCATCGAATGATGGTTGGGCTTATGCCGGTTTGACCCTGGCCGGACCTTTTATCACCCCAAACCTCCCCGGCGCTTGCACCCGGCGGCCCCGAACCGTTAAACATTGGGCATCCTCCCGATGCCCACCACAGAT
>CAIXIZ010000381.1 GCA_903919625.1 uncultured Verrucomicrobiota bacterium | reverse complement strand
TCGCCGCTGCGACGCGGGCCTATGAATCAGCCGCGGCCAAAGGCAATGCAGCCGCCTGGTTCAATCTCGGCTCGTTGATCGAGCTGGGGCAAGGTCAGCAGGCCGATCCCACCGCAGCTTTCAAACTCTATCTCAAAGCCGCCCAGCTCGGATACCCGCCCGCCCAGTTCAATGTGGGCAACATGTATGCCGCCGGCGCCGGGGCTCCACAGGACAGTGCCGAAGCCATCGTCTGGTTCCGGCTCGCCGCGTCGCACGGCATTCCTGAGGCCGAGCATAATCTTGGTCTCGCCTATGAATTGGGTCGCGGGATCGCCAAAGATGAGACACAGGCGGCTCAGTTCTATCGCGCTGCGGCCAGACTGGGTTACGCGAGCTCGGCCTACAACCTTGCCCTGATGTATGAGGATGGCCGGGGCGTGGCCCGCGATGAAACCGAGGCCGCCCGTCTCTACCGCAATGCTGCCTTGCAAAAGTTTGCCCCGGCGCAAAACAACCTCGGCATCATGCTCGCCGAGGGCCGCGGTGTCCCTGTGCCAGACTTCGCCGAAGCCTATGCCTGGCTCCAGCTCGCGGTCGAAAACGGCTCTCCGGCCACGGCGCGCGATCTTCTGGCCCAACGGCTGACACCGGTTCAGCTGGCCGACAGCCGGGCCAGGCTCAACGACCTTCGCACCCAGCTCACGGGGGCCGCGTTACCTGTTGCTCTTGTCGCGGGCAGCCCCGCTCCGGCGATCACTTCCACCCCGAAACCGTCCATCGTTGCACCGACCACCCTCTCCCCATCGGCCGTTGCCTCGACCGCTCCCCGGTCCACCTCCGTATCGCCCGGTCCCACCGCTCCGGCCCTACTCGCCCCTGCCTCCGTATCCGCCCCGGCGGTTGTGGTGTCCACGCCCCTCCCCAGCACGCGTCCTCCGGTCGTGGCTGATACCGCACCAAACCCGGCGTCACGCACCCCGGCAACGGCCATGGCGTCTCCTCCGGTTACCTCGGCTCCGCCGGGTGACTCAGCTGATTTGCTCCGCCAGCAACTGGTCGATTCCGATGCCAGCCGCTTCGCTTGCAGATGCCCGCCAAAAGCTTGAGGCGGCAACCCGTCAAAACGAAACCCTCACGCAGGAAGCTGCCGCCGCCAAGGCCGCCCTCGCGGCCGGCGATCCGCAGTCCGCTGCGCTTCGCCAGCAGATCACCGCACTCGCCACCCAGTTGGCGGAACAAAAAGGACTCGGAGACCAACTGGCCAAAGCCAATACCGATCTGACCGCAGCCCAATCCGCCGCAAGTGCGGCGGGGCAGCAAAACTCCCAGCAAGTCGCCGCCCAAAAGGCCGAAGCTGACAGACTCGCCGCCGCCAACCAGGATCTGGCCAGCCGCCTGACCGCACTCACGGCGGAAAACCAAAAACTCGCGGCCAATCGCACCGATCCCGCCGCCCAGGACGAGCTCACCCGCCAGCTCGCCACCGCCCAGCAAGCGGCCGCTGATGCCCGCACTGCCGCCCGGCAGGCTTTGGCCGACAAAGACAAATCGGCTGCTGATCTGGCCAATCTTGCCGCCCAATCAGCCGCCAAGGACGCCCAGCTCGTCCAAGTTCAAAACGAACGTGACCGCCTCGCGGCGGAAAACCAAAAGCTGGCCGCAAATCCCGGGGCTCCCGCCAGCGCCGATGTGGCCAGGCTCAAATCCGACCTTGCCAATCTGGCCGCGCAAAAGGACTCCCTCGAAAAGGACCTCGAAGTTTCAAAACAGACCACCGCCGCCGCTCTCGCCGCCCAAGCCGCCGCCGCCCGTACTGCGCCTGATTTCGCCGCCGCCGCGATGGAACGGCAAACGCTCCAGGACCAGCTCCACAAACTTGAGGCCCAGACCGAGGACGACCGCCAGACTGCCGCCAAGGAAATCACCGCGCTGGCCAATCAGTTAAGCCGCACCCGCGACACCAACAAAGCGCTCGCCGACGCCAACCGCGCCCTCCTTGAATCCAATTCCACGGTGGCCGCCGATGCCGTCCCGAAGGCCGATGCCGACAAACTCACCAGCGACCTTGCCGCCCAGCGAGCCGCCAACGCCAGGCTGACCCAGGAACGCGACGAACTGCGCAGCCAAACCGCCCAGCTTGCGACCCGCGCTGACGACAACGATCGCATGCTTGCCGCCTTCAAAACCCAACTGGCTGATGCCACAGCCAGGCTGGCCGAGTCAGGCAAGGCCGTCGAGGCGCACAGCGCCAGTGTGGCCGAACTCACCGGTCTCAATGCGAAAATGACCGATGCCAACAAGAGCCTCCAGACCCAGATCTCCGATCTGCAAAAGCAACTCGAAGCTACCCGGGCTGACACGGCCCGCCTCGCGCAATCTACCGGCGAAACCGAGACCGCCCGTCGCCAGGCCGCCGAAGCCAAAGCCGCCGCCGACCAGACCCGTGCTGAACTCGAGACCGTCAAGAGCAAGCTGGACGAGACGAGCAAAGCCGCCGAGCAGCACCAGGCCAGCGTAGCCGAGTTAACCGGGTTGAACGCCAAGATGGCGGACGACAACAAGAGCCTCCAGACCCAGGTGGCCGCATTTTCCAACCAGCTTGACAGTCTGAAGGCTGACAATACCCGCCTGGCTTCCGCCGAGGCTGCCCGCCAGCAGGCCGAGCAGCGGGCCGCCTCCCTCGCGGACGCCGCCACGCAACTTGTCACCACCCAGCAGCAGGTTGCCGCACTGCGCAGCGACAATGCCCGGCTGTCCGACCAGGCCCAGGCGCTCGAACGCGAC
>CAIXIZ010000380.1 GCA_903919625.1 uncultured Verrucomicrobiota bacterium | reverse complement strand
GGCTTTGAGGTTGACTGGATCGTGGGCTGGCATTTTCCGGAGTTTGTCCTACCGTGGGCTCTCGCAACAAGCATGGTTTCCAGCCCCGTCTCCTCTTCTTCCCGCGCCGCGCCGCGGTGTGAGCTGCTCACGCTCGGCGATGAGCTGCTGCTCGGCCTGACGGCAATCTCCCATCTCACCTTCATCGGTGCGGAGCTGGCGCGGCGCGGGGTCGAGCTGGCGCGCCATGTCACCGTGGGTGACAGCGCGGTCGCCATCGCGGCCGAAGTCAGCGCGAGCTGGGCGCGGGCCCAGGTGGTCATCGTGACCGGCGGGCTGGGGCCGACCTGTGACGACCGCACCCGCGAGGCCGTGGCGGTCGTACTCGGCGAGGAGCTGGTGCTGGATCCCGCCATTGAGCGGGCCATCGCCGAGCGGTTTGCCCGTTTTGGCCGGATGATGACGCCCAACAACCGCAAGCAGGCCTGCAAATTCAAGCAGGGTGAGGTGCTGCCGAACGCCCACGGCACCGCCCCCGGCCTCTGGTATGCGCGCGAGGGCCGGGTGCTGGTGATGCTGCCCGGCCCCCCGAATGAACTGCAGCCGATGTTTGTCGAACAGGTGCTGCCCCGGCTCGCGGCGCTGGGACTGCTCGCCGAACGCGAACCCTATGTGCAGTTTCGCACCGCTGGGATCGGCGAATCGCTCCTGGAGACGAAACTCCAGCCGCTGTTTGACCGCTACGGCGACGCGCTGGTGGTGGGCTTTTGTGCGCACCTTGGGGCGGTGGATGTGCGGCTTAGCTCGGCCGATGGCCGGCTCAACCTCGCGCGGCTGGAGCCGCTTGCCGCCGGCTGTGCCCGGTTGCTTGGCGAGGATTTCGTCTGCCACGGCCACGACGCGCTCGCCAAGGTCTGCGGCGACCTGCTGCGGGCGCGGGAGAAAAAGCTGGCGGTGGCCGAGGCGGCGACCGGCGGGCTGCTGGCGGCGTCGCTGAACGAGCAGTGCGGCGCGTGCAAATTTTTCGCCGGCGGCGTGGTCTGCTGCGCCAACGAGGCCAAAATCCAGCTCCTGGGGGTGCCGGAAAGCCTGCTCAAGCAGCATGGCGCGGTCAGCGCCGAGTGTGCCGTGGCCCTGGCGACGGGCGCGGCGGAGACCTTTGGGGCGGATTACGCGCTGGCGATCACGGGCAGTGCGACGGAAGGCAGCGCTGCGCCATGGAACGGCCGGGTTTCGCCCGCCGGCCCCGGCCCCGCGGGTAACGGTGCCTCGCCGGACAATCCGGTCGGCACCATGTTTTTGGCGTTGCATGCGCCGCATGGCACCTGGTCGAAAAAAATCTCCGCCCCCGGCGCGCGCTGCGCGGCGCGGCAGCGGGCCGTCAATGTCGCGCTCGACTGGCTCCGGCGCGAGCTGCTCCGGGCTCCGGCCGGCACCCGCACCCCGACCCAGCCGGCTGGGTAAAAGCCTTTCGCCGGATTTCAATCCCATGGGGTCTGATTCCCCGAAGCTGGCTTCGGCTTGGTGCAACCAGGTGGAACCGGTTGTCTCCAACCGGTTCAGCACGTTGGGGACAACGGGC
>CAIXIZ010000379.1 GCA_903919625.1 uncultured Verrucomicrobiota bacterium | reverse complement strand
CGCTGCTGCTGAACACCCGGGAGCGCGAACGCTGGAAGGACTTTCTGGACCTCGCCTATTGGAACGTCGAGCTGGAGGAGTGAGGCGGCCGCGCCCGGCCTCCCGCGGATGGAAAGACGGGACGGGTGCGCCGGGCTCGCCACGCTCCGACGGCAGTTACGGCGCGGGCAATGCGGCGGCAATGTCCTGGCCCAGCGCATCTGCCGCCTCGCCGAGCAATGCGGCCAACATGGCGTATTCCCGGGCGGTCGCAACCCGTCCGGGGTTGTCCCAACGGCCACCGGGTGCGGTGTATGTTTTGCGCAGGACGACCGAGCGGTTTGCATCCGTCCGGTTAATCACAAACTCCGCGGAAAAACCGGCGGACTGGTTGGGGCCGGCTGCGTCGGCCGTGCCCTCGCAATGCAGCACCCGCACGGTCACATCGTAGTCCCGGGACTCATCGATGGGGAACGGGGCGGGATGCACCGCGGCGACCGTTGGCGTGGCCCGCAGGCGCGCACCCACCACGCGGGCAATCGCCTCGTCCAGCGGCTCGGCCCAGCGCTGGTTGTCCTCGTAGCGGATTTCGCCGCCCTGGCGCACGACGATCGCACGGTTCTGCAGATAGGCCGGCAGTTCAACCTTGTGGAGGCCGATTTTTAGCGTGCCACCGGAGTGCGGCACGGGGGCCGCGGAGCTTTTGCCATTCAGGGTGTAAAAATGCGCAGGATCGGCCTGGGGCACGGGCAACAGGTGGCAGCCGGTGCCGGCCAACAGCGCGACGAGACCGGGCCAGAGGAGAAACCAGGTGCGGGATCGTTTCATGGTTTGCGCCTGGCCGGGCCTGGCGCAGGTGGCGGCGGCGTGGCCGGCTCACTGCTGACTTTGCCTGTAATCAGCGCCGCCGGGTTGCGTTCGAGAAATTCCGCCAGCCGGCGCACCGAATCCGCGGCTTCAGCCAGGCGCCGCAACGCGACATCGGCGTCACCGCCGAGTCCCTGCTGGGCGGTGATAAACTCGCGCACGGTGAGCGCGGTGGCGTTAAACGCATTCACCGCTGATTTTGCCTGGGTCAGGATTTCCGCCAGCTTGTCCCCGGTCGGCGTCACCTGGGCGTCGAGGTGGGCGATCACCGTGCGCAAGTCGGTCACGGCACCGTTGAGGTTGGTGAGCGCGGCGTTCCAGCCGGGATCACTGGCGAGCAGGCGCACGGCCTTGACGGTTTGGGTGGACTCATTGACCAGCTGCGGCAGGTCAAGGGTGTTGAGCTGGCGGCGCGCATCGGTGATCAGGCCGGTGGCCTCACGGGACAGCGCCACAATGTCCACATCCTTCAGCTTGGCGAGAATCTCGAACAGGCTAGCCTGGAATTCGGCGATGGTGGAGCGGATGGCCGGGACCACCACATAGGTGTCGTCGGCAAAACCCGAGCGCCTGGCCGGATATTGCCCGGGGTTGAAAAAGTCCAGATCCACGAACAGCAGACCGGTCGCCAGCCCGGAGATGCCGAGCCGGGAGCGCAGCCCGGCGTCCACCAGTTTTTGCAGTCCGGCGCCGTCGGCCACGCTGGCCGTCTGGCCGGACGCGTCCACCATCGTGCTCCGGCTGAGCTCACAGATCACTTCGATCTCCGAGTGCTTTTTCACCACATCGTAACGGACCCGGATGTCGGCCACGCGTCCGACACGGACCCCCCGGAGCTTGACGGCCGAGCCGGGGTCGAGGCCATGGACCGATTCGTCAAAAAAAACCACGAATCGTTCTGGGCGGGAAAAGATGCTGACATTGCCAAACGCTACCAGCCCGACGCCGGCCAGCAGCAGTGCGCCCAGCACAAACAAGCCGATAAGGGAGGGACTGATCTTGGTTTTCACGGGAGAAGCGCGGGTGGCGGAGCGTCGGTGGTGCGGCTGGATTGGTCAAGGTTGGTTCTCACCCCGCGTGAGAAAGGCCCGGACCCGGCCATCCGCCCCATCCTTGGCCAGCTCATGGGGATTGCCCTCTGCAATCACTCCCTTGGCTGTCCGGTCGAGCATGAGCACCCGGTCGGCGAGGGCAAAAATGGACGCCAGCTCATGTGAAACCACCACACAGGTCGTGCCCAATGTGTCGCGGAGCTGCCGGATGAGCTCATCCAGGCTGCGTGAGGTCAGCGGATCCAGGCCGGCGGAAGGCTCGTCGAAAAACACAATGTCCGGGTCGAGCGCAAGCGCCCGGGCCAGACCGGCTCGCTTCCTCATGCCCCCGCTCAACTCCGCCGGATAGTGGTCGCCATAGCCGGTCAGTCCGACCTGGGCGAGCTTGAGCGCAACCAGTTCGTCGCGCTCGGCGGCGGTGAGCGGCGTGTATTCCTCGAGCGGCAGGGCGACATTTTCGCGCAAGGTGAGCGAACTCCAGAGCGCGCCGCCCTGATACAGCACGCCAAAGGTCTGCAACAGCTCGCGCCGCCGCGCGTCGCCGGCGTCCGCCAAAGATTCGCCAAAAAATTTCACCGTGCCGGCCGCCGGTTCATGCAGGCCGATGAGATTGCGCAGCAGGGTGCTCTTGCCACAACCGGAGCCGCCGATGACAAAAAATATCTCCCCGCGCCGCACCGCGAACGAAACGCCGCTCAGCACGACCGCGTGTCCGTAGCGGCACTCGAGGCCGTTCACCGCGATGGCGGGAGTTTCGTGGGTTGGACCAGACATCGGAAGTTTATGCGCCAAGGGCCGCGCCAGGAAATCGGTACTGGGCCGGCCGGATCACGGTTGGATCCCACGGGCGGTGACGGTGTTGCATTCGTGGAGGGGTCGTCATGCTACCAGTTGAGGGCGTTGAAGGCGACGGCGAAAAAAGCGTCGGCAATGATGAGCAGCAACAAAGCGGTGACGACGGCCGAAGTCGCGGCGCGGCCCACTCCCGCCGCGCTGCGTTCCGCCTCCAGCCCGCGCAGACACCCCGCCAGCCCGACAATCAGTCCGAACGCCGTCGCCTTGATCAAGCCCACATTCACGGAGCGCAGCGTCACGATTTGCAGCATTTCGTTCCAGTAGGCGCTGGGTGAAATGTGCAGCAGACTGTAGGAAATTGCCATGCCCCCGATGATGCCGAGCGCATTGGCATACAAGGCCAGCAGGGGAGTCATCAGGCCAAGCGCCACCACCCGCGGCAGGACGAGAAAATCCACCGGGCGGATCCCAAAGGTGGTCAGGGCATCGATTTCCTCACTTGCCCGCATGTTGCCCAGCGTGGCGGCAAAGGCCGCCCCCGTGCGCCCGGCCAGCACCACCGCCGTCATGACCGCGCCCATTTCACGGACCATCGCCAGCCCAATGAGGTCGGCGAGATAGATGTCGCCGCCATACTGACGCAGCACAATCGCGCCGGTGTACGCCAGGGTCACTCCGACCAAAAAGCTGATGAGCCCCACAATCGGCAGCGCCATCGCCCCGCACTGCTGCATTTCGTCGATGCAGTCGCGCCAGCGAAATTTGCCCGGGGCCCGGGCGGTATTCACCGCCCCGAGCGCGCACTCGCCCACGAAGGCTGCAATATCCCGGGCCTTGTTCCAAATGTCGGTCGCCGCATAGCCGACAAAGGCCAGGATATTCAGGGCAGGAGCCGGTGGCATCGCATCGGCCTGATCCGCTGCGCCGGTAAGCTGGTCGGCCATCCGCCGCACTGCCTCCGGCACCGCACTCAGATCACAAAAAGCATCGTGACCCCGGCACCAGCGCAAGGCCTCGCCCACAAACAGAACCAGGGCACTGTCCCAGCCCTCCATTTCCTCGGCAAAAACGAACCGTACCCGCCTTGGCGCGCCATTCCCACCCATAAGGGCTTTCTCCACCACATCGGCCCAGGTTGGCCGCCGCTGCATGATCCGCCATCTTCCGCCGAGCACGATGTGCAGGCAGTCGCCTTCGAGTCGGGCCTCCACGTGGGGGACAGGAGCAATGACGGACGGAGCAGACATGCCGAGAGCCTGAACCACCGTCAGCGGAGGTTAAACCCTAAAGTTTCCACCTTGTCCGACCTGGTCGATTGCCGCCCGGCCCCGGAGTGCCGGGATGAGCCTGCCTTTGCGCAATTTTCCCTAACCGGAACTCCCGGGTTACAATATTTTCCGTGTCCTCCTTGCCTCCATCGGCCAATCTGCCGGCTTCCATGCGTTTCCACACCATTCTATTCGATCTCGATGGCACGTTGATTGACCATTTCACCGCCATCTATCGCAGCCACGCGCACACGATGAAACAGCTGGGCCTGCCGGCGCCAACTTAGGTCCAGGTGCGTGCGGCGGTCGGCGGTGGTTTGGAAAATGCCATCGCCCGGCTGGCGGGTCCGG
>CAIXIZ010000378.1 GCA_903919625.1 uncultured Verrucomicrobiota bacterium | reverse complement strand
GGCCCGCTTCGGGAGAAGCGGGAGATCAGGGCAAAGGGGGAGAAAAAACCGGAATAGTTACCTGCTCACTTGGCTGCCGGTGGCGCATAGATGCGAAAATGGCCGCTCGCTTCCAGCATTCCGAGAAAACCCAGCAGCCCGTCGTAGTAGCGGTGGCTGCGCAGCTGGTTGGCGGCCCGGCCGCGGCCGCCGACGTGGTCGCGGTGGGGGTCGCTGTCGTCAGGGATCGGCATGTCCCAGAGGAACTGGACAAACGGCTTGGCGATGACAGGGTCGGCGGCGAGTCCGGCCGCCCCGGCCATGGCGTGGAGGCCGGGCGAGTCGTCGTTTTGCAGGGTCGGCGTGCCGTCGAGCTGGAAATGATATGGCCAGTTGTAGGGGGTCTGCCTGGCGAAAAAGCCCAGCACCCGGTTGGACTGCTCCACTTCGTGCGGATCGGCGCCCCACCATGACCAGTCGAGCGCAGGATAGGAAAGGGTGCGCCAGGCATCCTCCGCAAACTGGCCGTTGCCCCCGCCCGGATTGCCGCCGGGGCTGACCGACTGGGCAAACTGGCGTTTCTGGTCGAAGGCGAGCAGATCGAGAATCTTCGCAATTCCCGTGGGGCGTGCCGTGTCATTGATGGCCGAGAGCGTCGCCAGGCCGGTCTCCGCCCTGGTGATTTCCTCGAGCGTGGGCGCAATGGCCGCAGCCTGGGTGTCGGTGAGGGACAGCGCCTTCTTGAGCGCATCGAGCGTGGGCAGGGCGGGGCCGCCGGTGCGTGGCGCGGCGGCGGGCGCGCCCCCGCGACGGCCGCCTCCGCCGCTGCGGTCGCCCTGCACGGCGGCGGCGATGCCAATCTGGTTCGCCATCAGCCCGGTGGTGGGGTCGGCGGTGTCCTTGAACACCTGGCGGCTGACTTTCGCCGCCTCGGCCATGAATGCGCGATCCTCCGGCGCGGCGGCCCAGCGCGCCCAGAGTTCGTAGAATGCCGGCAGGTGATAGGAGGCGTCGGTGTTGGTCGAGCCGCCATTGTCCGGCACGAAGCGCACAATTTTGGTGGCGGGGTCGAACATGTTGGCCTGTGTGCCGCGGTCGGGAAACTCTTCCTTGTGCAGCATGGTGTGCAGGATTTCCTGGGCTTGGGCCTCATAGTTGAAAATCCCCTCACCGTTGCCCCAGCGGTGCGCGGCAAAAAAGAGCGCCATGGTGAACCATTGCTCGCCATCGGGCGCCGGCCCGCGGCCAATCTGGGTTCCATCATAGCGGGTGTTCCAGCTGAAATAGCCACGCATCGGGCCTTCCTCGCCATGGTACATGTAGGTTTTGGCGAACTTCCAGAGCATGTTAAACTCTTTCTGGTGATTAAGCTGCACGCAGATCATCATGCCGTAGGACATGCCCTCGCTGCGCACGTCATTGTTGCCCACGTCGGGGATGTAGGCCATGTCGTCATGGATCGGGTAAAACAGGCGCTTCGTGTCGGCGTCACCGTAGAAAAACGACTGCCAGTAGGCCTCGAGCTTCGCGTCGGTCTGGGCCTCGGTCTTGCCGAGCAGCTCGGCGAAGAGGTTGCGATATTTTCCGGTCTCGATCACCGGCTTGGCCGCGACGGGTGCCGCGGGCGCGGCGAGGCCGGCGGTCGCGAGGGCAAGGGTGAGCAAAAGGGCGGGCGAGGTTTTCATGGCGGGCAGGGCAGGGGTGTTGGCAGGGGTGATAAATCGGGGTCGTTAGCAGGATTCTGGCAGCGATTTTTGGCAAGGTCTAACCTGCCTTGGGCGAGGTTTCAATCGGGGCTTATGTTCATGGTGAGGACGGGGCGTCGATGCTCCAGCATCGGCTGGGGTTGCCCGACCGGCGTCATGCCGGACGGTGGGAATGACACTTCTGGGCATTTCAACCCGAAGGTCCCCTGACATGCCGAAGTTTTAGGCAAACTGATTTGCCACCTGCTTCTCTCCAGGGTTGCAGTGGAAGGGGATTCAGTCTGCGCTTCGACCTTCACCCCTCTCCCCCTATGAAACTGAACCGACGTGATTTTCTCATCCAGACCGGCGCAGCCACCGCCGGTGTCATGGCCAGCGGAGTGCTTGTCTCCCGGGCCAGTGCTGCCGCCGCCTCAGGCCGGGGCATTGTGATCATCCGTGACCCCGCCGACCAGGTGGTGGCC
>CAIXIZ010000377.1 GCA_903919625.1 uncultured Verrucomicrobiota bacterium | reverse complement strand
CGGCCAGGCCGACGACGATGCCGTAACCGACCAGCTGGTTGTCCCGGCTGCCTTCCACCTGCGCGAGGTCCTTCACCCGGGCGGCATGCAATCCAAGGCAGCCCAAGGAAAGCGTCAGACCAACGGCGAGCAGCAGCTGGTGGCCGAACCGGCGTGACCGCGCGGAAATGGCCGGGCCTGGGCTGTTGGAAATGGCAGAGAGGGTGGACATTTTAGAAAGGGCGGAGTTTCTCGTAGAGATTGGTGAGCCAGCCACGTTTCGCGGCGTCGGTCAGGTTGCCGTCGGAAATGAACTCGATGCGGGCGTCAGCGATGTTCGAGGAAATGACCGAATTGCCGCTGCCGATGTCGGCGGGCCGGACGAGTCCGTGGAGAATCACATTTTGGGTTTCCCCGGAAAAAACGATCCGGCGGGCGCCCGCAATCACGAGGTTGCCGTTGGGCAGGACATCGGTGATGAGGACGGCGGCGCTGGCGGTGACGGACTGGGTGTTGCTGATATTGCCGCCGCCCGAAAAGGAGCTGGTATTGCCGAAGGAGGTGCCGGGCAACTGGCCTTTGACCGTGCCAAAGCCGCTGACTTTGGCGGGAAACAGAAACTGGCTGACCGAGGCGTTGACGCTGGTCGCGCTGTTGGTGCTCTTGTTGGTGGTGGAATTTTGGGAGGTGTTCTCCGTGACCACAATGGTCAGGATGTCGCCCACGCGGCTGGCCTTGATGTCGGTGGCGATGCCCTGTTCCCGGCCGCCGGCTCCGGTCCAGAGAGAATCGGCGAAGAGCGGGCGCGTGAGCACCACGAGCAAAAGGGCGGGGAGAACGGGATGAAGTTTCATGGGAGGAATTCAGAAGTGCACGATGGCGCGGGATTCGGCGATGACGGTGGCGGTAAATTCCTTGTTGGTCTCGATGTTCCGCACCCGGACAGTTTCGCCTTGGGCGGCGTCCTGGAGCGAGAGCGCGCGCAGGGTGACGGTGAGCGGTCCGTCCGACGCGGACACCTCCACCGGCTGACCGCGCCGCACGAGCGGACGATGGGTGACATCATGCCAGGTGAGCAGCCGGCCCGCCGGGACATTGCGGGCAAAATTCAGGTCCAGCGCCGGATCCGCCACCAAGTTGTCGCGCTCGCGGAGCGCATCGAAGGGGCGGAGGTCAAGTTTGCTGACCCGCACGGGATCACCCACGGCGGCGGGTTCATGCAGGGTCCAGCCGTCCCGCCAGAGCTCGGCACGCAACACGAGGGTGTGCTCGGTGGTGTGGCCGGCCGGATCGGTGGCGCGGACATTGACCAGCAGCTGGGAGGCGAGCTCGGCCGGACAGTTGACGAGAGCGAGGATGGCCGTCGCCGGAGCCGAAGCCGGACGGGGCCGCGACCAGGCAATGACGAGATCGCCGGAAGGCTGGTAGCGATCAATCAGCAGCGGAGTGAGGGCCGCGAGCCAGGAATCGGACGGAGCGGGCGTGCCGGGCAGACCGGAGCCGGATGCAGCAGGGACAGCATCTGTGGCGGAGGCTGGCACTGCCGTCGGGGCATCGGCGGCGGGCAACAGCCGGGCGGCGCCAAGGAACACGAGCGACAGGAGGGCGAGGCGGGACATGGGCGAATCAGCGTTTGAGCTGGTTGATGTTCTGGAGCATTTCGTCGGAGGCTTGGATGGCCTTGCTGTTCACCTCATAGGCGCGTTGCGCGACAATCAGGTTTACCATTTCCTCGACGATGTTGACGTTGGAAGTCTCCGTATAGCCCTGCATGACGCTGCCAAAGCCCTGGGTGCCGGGCTGGCCGGTTTCAGGCGGACCGCTGGCGGCGTTTTCGGAGTAGAGATTGCCGCCCAGGCTGTTCAGGCCGCTGGGATTGGCGAAGCGGGCGAGGGTGAGCTGAAAGGTCGTGTTGCCCGAGGCCGTTTGGTAGGTGACCTGACCATTCTGTGAAACCGTCACATTGGTGGTTCCGGGCGGGACGGATTGAAAGCCGCTGAGGACGGGCATGCCGTCGGTGGTGACCACCTGGCCGGTGGCGCTGAGCTTGAAGGAGCCGTCCCGCGTGTAGCCGGTGGTGCCGTCGGGCCTTTGGATTTCGAAAAAGCCGTCGCCTTGCAACGCGAGGTCGAATTGCGCGCCGGTGTTGGTGAGCTGGCCCTGCGTGAAATCTTTCGAAGTGGCGGCCACCCGGGAACCGTTGCCGACCTCGATGCCGGTGGGTACCTTGTTGCCGCCGTCCGATTCGGAACCGGCGTTGCGCGGCTTCTGATAGAGGAGATCCTGAAACTGGATTTTGCTGCGCTTGAACCCGACGGTGTTCACGTTCGCGAGGTTGTTCGCGATGTTGTTCAGGTTGAGCTGCTGGGCTTCCATGCCGGTCGCGGCGGAGTAAAGGGAAAGGTTCATGGCGGGGGAGGGGAGGCAGGGTTGGGCAGGCAGGGCTCAGGTGAGCGCGTCCAAGGTCTGCTGCAGGGTTTGGTCGCGGGTTTGGATGAGCTTTTGGTTGGCCTCGTAGGCCCGGGAGATGTTGACGAGGTCCACCATCTCGCGGAGCGGGGCGACATTGCTGGCCTCCAGGTAGCTTTGTTGGATTTCGGGGCTGTCGAGGGGTTTCATGTCGGCACCAGGACCGGCACTGAAGACCCCGGCTGAAATGGACGAAAGCTGGGAAGGGTTGGCAGGCTTAAACACCCCGATTTTACCGAGCACGGCTTCACCATGCCGGATGCTGCCGTCGGCATTGACCACGAGCGTACCGCCCTGGGATTGCAGTTGGATCGGGCTGCCGCTCTGGGACAGCACCTCCATGCCCTGGGTGGTGACCAGGGTGCGATCTGAGCGAACCTGAAACTGTCCGGCCCGCGTGTAGGCGGTCTGGCCGTCGGGCGTCTTAAAGGCAAAAAATCCGTCCCCGGAAATTGCGAAATCAAGGTCCCGGCCCGTTGGCTGGTTTTCCCCGGAAACAAACGAAATGGCATAACGCGTCTGCGGTGATACCGCCGGCATGCCTTCCCCCCGGTCGGGCCGCATGGCGGGGTCGTAGAGGATCTCGCCGGAGTTCACTCCGCTGACCTGCACGGCCCGGCGCTTGAAACCGGTCACCTGACTGGAAGTGATGTTCTGTGAAACAGCGTCCTGCCAGCGCTCAAGGGAGTTGAGCGACGCGGCATTTTGGTAGAGACCGATGTTCACGCCACCGGATAAGCAATGGATGTGCCACGTTCATATTACGTTGATATGCAATATATAACAATTCTAAATTATCCCAGATAGGTGTAGGTGGAGGAAAGCGGCAGGATTTGCCCACCCCCTTAACCCCCAGTTAAGCACGGCTTGGGGCGACACCATAGGCTGTACTGCTGTGGTTTGGATACCGTCCAATTTCAGGCCAGTTCCCGCGCCAAATCTTTGGCAAAATAGGTCAGGATGATGTCCGCCCCGGCGCGTTTGATGGCCAGCACGGATTCATGGCGGCAACGGGCGAGGTCGAGCCAGCCCAGTCTGGCTGCGGCGTGGAGTTGGGCATATTCGCCGGACACCTGGTAGGCCGCGATCGGTTTGCGGGTCGCCCCGCGTACTTCCCGGATGATGTCGAGATACGGCCCGGCGGGTTTGACCATGATGATGTCGGCGCCTTCCAGGGTGTCGAGGTGCGCCTCAAAAAGTGCCTCGCGGCGGTTGGCCGGGTTCATCTGGTAAGTGGCCTTGCTGAGCAGCCGCGTGCCCGCCGCTTTGGCGCTGCCGACCGCTTCGCGAAACGGACCATAGTACGCGGAATTGTATTTCACCGCATAGGCCAGGATGCCCGTGCCAGAAAAGCCCGCCGCATCGAGCGCCTTGCGAATGGCGCCGACGCGTCCGTCCATCATGTCACTCGGGGCGACGAGGTCCACCCCGGCCTGCGCCTGGAGCACCGCCATCTGGCAGAGCAGCCCGACGGTGCGGTCATTCTCCACATCGTCGCGCATCGCATTAAGGACCCCGTCGTGGCCGTGACTGGTATAGGGATCGAGTGCCACATCGGTGATCACCACCAGTTCCGGCACGGCTTTTTTGACCGCCCGCACCGCGCGCAAGATCAGGGTCTCCGCGTTGAGGGCCTGGGTGCCTTCATCGTCCTTCAAATTTGCGGCGAGCTTCGGAAACAGGGCCACGCCGCGCACCCCCAGCTTGCGCAAGGCCCGGCATTCTTTGACGAGGTCGGCGACATTCAACCGAAACACCCCCGGCATGGACTTGATCTCTTCGGGGACGGCCTTGCCCTCCACCACGAACAGCGGCGCAATGAAATCGGCCGGCCGGAGCACGGTCTCTTCGACCAGCGCGCGCAAACCTGCGGTGCGGCGCAGCCGGCGGGGGCGTTGGGTGAGTTCTAATTTGGAAGGGTGGGCCATGGCAATGGGGGAGGGGGCACGATTTACCCGCTCCACCAGCCTAATCCAGGTGATTTTGCCCTGAATGACAAGGCGGCAGATACGAGGAAGGTGAAGGCAAACGACAGGCCATTGCCGTGGTTGGGATCAAACCGGCATTTCCTTGCCCGCCTTTGATTTTTTTGTGCCGCTTTGCCCGATTTTGTGGCCAAAGTCATCCCGCCTCATGTCCATCCGTCTTCACGATTCCCTCACCCGCGAGCTTAAAACCCTCGGCCAACGCGAAGCTGGCACACCGCCGGTTTCCGCGCAGCACCCCTTCGCTTTCTACAACTGCGGCCCCACCGTCTATGCTCCGGCGCATATCGGCAACTTCCGTACTTTCGTCATCAATGACGTCATCCGCCGGCTGCTCGAACTGGAGTTCGGCGCGGACCAGGTGAAGCATGTCCGCAACCTCACGGATGTGGATGACAAGACCATCCGTCGCGCCCGGGAGGAAAACCGGCCGCTGGCCGAGGTGACCGCGCAATGGACCGCCAAATTTCACGCCGACTGCACCGCTCTGAACTGCCTCCCGCCGCATGAGGAACCGCGTGCGACTGACCCCCGTTTCCTCCGCGAGCAGGTCAACATGATTGAGGTGCTGCTGGAGAAGGGCAACGCCTACCGCGCCGCCGACGGCTCGGTGTATTTCAAGGTCTCCTCCTTTCCCGGTTATGGCGCGCTATCGCGCGTAAAAGAGCGCGAGCTCCAACCGGGGGCCGCGTTTACCGCTGACGCCGACGAGAAGGAGGACGGCAGTGACTTCGCGTTGTGGAAAGCCTGGAAGCCCGACGACGGTCCGAACCAATGGCCGGGCCCGAACGGCGCGGCGGCGGGCCGGCCCGGCTGGCACATTGAATGCAGCGCGATGAGCAAGGCGCTGCTTGGGGCAACGATTGATCTGCATACGGGTGGGGTGGATTTGCTCTTTCCGCATCACGAAAATGAAATTGCCCAGAGCGAGTGCTGCAATGGCACCACCTTCGCCCGCCACTGGTATCACAGCGAACATTTGCTGGTGGACGGCAAAAAGATGAGCAAGAGCCTGGGCAACCTCTACACGTTGGACGATCTTATCGCAAAAGGCTTCTCTCCGATGGCGGTGCGTTATGCGCTCTTGAGCGGACACCCGAGAAAACAGCTTAACTTCACCTTGGACTCGCTCCATGCGGCGGAAAGCGCGCTGGAGAAATTGCGCGGTTTCCGTGAAAAGCTATGCAAATGGGCTGGGCAATCTGGGGCAGCGCCTGCTGGCACCACCCCATCGGGCCGTTTTGCGTTGGTCGGGGCAGCCTTAAAAGAAGATCTGAATACTCCGGCCGCACTCGGAGCCCTTTTTACCGCTATCAGCTCGGTCCATTTGCCTACCCCGATGGAAGCGGCCCTTGACCGGGGGGCTTTTGCCAATGTGCTCGGAGCGCTGGGTTTCGATTTGACCTTACCCGTCGGTGATAAAGTTGTGACTCCTGTTGCGATTACCGCCCTCGCCGAAAAGCGCTGGACGGCAAAACAGGCCAAGGATTTCGCCGCTGCGGACGCCCTCCGCAAGGAGCTCACCGCTGCCGGTTGGGCCATGCTGGATGGCAAGGATGGCTACAAGCTCGAGCCGCTGAAGAAATAACCGCTTTAGCCAACCTTCAGCACCGTGTAGGTGCGTTTCCCTTTGCGCAGCAGGAGAAATTTGCCGAAGAGCAGGTCGGCCGCGGTGACCATACGGCCGGCTTCAGCCAGGCGGAGGTTGTTCAGGTAGATGCCGCCGCCTTCGAGATCCTTTTTGGCCTGGCCGCGGGAGGGGCACAGTCCGGCGTGGACGAGCAGGTCGAGCAACGACACTCCGGGTGCGGCCAGTTTCGCGGCCGCGAAATCCTTCGTGGGAATTTCGCCAACCACATCGTGGAAAATCTCCTCCGTCACACCGTCGAGCGGGCCGCCGAAAAGTATCTCACTGGCCTTGACGGCAGCCGTCAGGGCGTCGGCGCCATGGACGAGTTTCGTCATTTCCCGGGCGAGCGCCTTTTGGGCGGAGCGGGCGCCGGGATTGGCCTGGAGTTCGGCTTCTAGTGCGGTGATTTCGTCCTGGGAGAGAAAGGTCAGCGTCCGCAGGAGTTTGCCGACATCGGCATCGTCGGCATTCACAAAGAATTGGTAAAAGCGGTAGGGTGAGGTGCGTTGCGGATCGAGCCAGACGGTGCCCGTGGCCGTTTTGCCGTATTTGGAACCATCGGCCTTGGTGAGCAGCGGGAAGACGAGGCCCCAGACGGTGGCGCCGAGCTTCTTGCGGGTGAGTTCGGTCCCGACGGTGATGTTGCCCCATTGGTCGGTCGCGCCGATCTGCAGCTCACAGTTGCAGGCGTGGCGCAGGTGATAAAAATCATAGCCCTGCAGCAGCATGTAGCTGAACTCGGTGAAGCTGATGCCGGCATCACGGTCCGCCATGCGCGAGCGGACGGAATCCTTCGCGACCATGGCGTTGACGGAGATGTGCTTCCCCACGTCGCGCAGAAAATCGAGGATCGAGAGCGGCGCGGTCCAGTCGTAGTTGTTGACGAGGCGGGCGGGGTTGGCGGCGACCTCGAAATCGAGAAATTTGGCGAGCTGGGTCTTGATCGCGGCGATGTTGTGCGCGACCTGATCCGGGGTCTGGAGATTGCGTTCGGCGGACTTGCCGGAAGGATCCCCGACCATGCCGGTGGCGCCGCCGGCCAGCGCGATGGGATGATGGCCCTGCAGCTGGAAGCGGCGCAGCGCGAAGAGCGGGACGAGATTGCCCACGTGCAGCGAGTCGGCGGTGGGATCAAAGCCGCAGTAGAGCGTGACCGGACCCTGGGCGAGGCGCTGCGTGAGGGCGGCGAGGTCGGTGCAGTCGGCCAGCAGGCCGCGCCAGCGGAGTTCGGCGAGAATCGTCATCGGGAGGACTAGGTTAAGCGCAGGGCGCGGACACGGGGCAAGGCAGAACCGCGGGCGCCCGAGGCGGCCCACCGGGGTGTGGCAAAAAGTGGCGCGGTAGCAATTTTGTGCTTGCCATTATGATTAGGAGCCTAACTGTAAGCCCCCTTATTGCTCAAGCTCTGACGATCTGACCATGCCACTGCTGCTCCTCAAAGAACTCCCGCGCTACGAGTGCCTGCTCGAGGCGGCGCGGCAGTTTCCCGACCTCGACCCGTCGGCGGCAGAGGCGTTTCTGCACCTGTTGCGGACGGGGGACGAGGCCTTCCGGGTGGTCGAGGCCAACCTGGCCGACCATGAACTGACGCAGGGCCGCTTCGGGGTGCTCATGGCGCTATGGGGCAGCTGCAATCAGGCGGGCGACAGTGAGGCGCCGCTCAGTCCCGCCGAGCTGGCCGACCGCACCGGGGTGACGCGTGCCACCATCACCGGCCTGGTCGACACGCTGGAGCGCGACGGCCTGGTGACCCGCACGCCGGATCCGGATGACCGCCGGATGCTGGCCGTCGGCCTCACGCCCAAGGGGGAAAAGCTGCTCAAAAAAGTCCTGCCCCCCCACTTCCGGCAGATGGCACGGCTCATGGAGCCCCTGGCGGAAAATGAGCGCAAAACCCTGGTCCGCCTGCTGACCAAAATTTTGGCCCGCGCCGCTGCGATCGCCCCGGCGGAAATCACCGAACCGCGCGCGGTCGCCGCGCGCTGAGCGATTTCCATCCCCCACTTTTCTTCGCCGTCCGTCCCCACCTTACCCATCCATGCTTAAAAAATTCATCATCGCCCTCCTGGGCTTTGCCGCGATCGTCGCCGCGCTGGGTGCGGTCAAGGTTGCCCAGATCAAGGAAGCTTCCTCTGCGCCCCACACGCAGCCCCCGAGCGCGGTCACGACCGCCGAGGCCAAACGGGAGGTGTGGCAGCCGAGCATCAGCGCCATTGGCACCCTGGCCCCGGTGGAGGGGGTCACCATCAGCGCCGATGCCAGCGGCACCGTGGTCCGGATCCCGGTGGAAAGCGGTTCTGCGGTGCGGGCCGGTGACTTGCTCGTCGAACTCGACACGACGGTGGAGCGGGCCCAGCTCGACGCCGCCCAGTCCCGCGCCGAACTCGCCCGGATCAATCTGGACCGGGCCAAGGAGCTGCGGGAAAGCAAGGTGATGGCCAATTCGGATTACGACGCAGCCGAGGCCTCCCGCAAACAGGCGGTGGCCGATGCCGCCGCCATCCAGGCCCAGATCGACAAGAAAATGGTCCGCGCCCCTTTTGCCGGACGCGTGGGCATCCGGCTCGTCAACGTCGGCCAGTATATTGCCCCCGGCCGGGCCTTGTTGCCGTTGCAGAAACTTGACCCGATCTATGTCAATTTCAGTGTCCCGCAACGCCATTTACAGGCGCTCAGTCTCGGTCAAAAGACGACCGTCACCGTGGATGCTTTCCCGGAGAAATCTTTTGCGGCGACCATCACCGCCATTGATTCCGAGGTGGATGCGGGCACCCGCAACATGGCGGTCCAGGCCACCTTGACCAATCCGCAGGAGCAGTTGCGGTCCGGGATGTTTGCCCACGTTGAACTCCAGCTGCCGACCACCGAAGCTGTCATCGTGGTGCCGGCGACCGCGATCGCCTACGCCGTCTATGGCAACTCCGTGTTCATCGTGGAAACCATGAAGAATGCCGCCGGCAAGTCCTACCTTGGCGTCCGCCAGCAGTCCGTGAAGCTGGGGACCACCCGGGGCGATCTGATCTCCATCCTCGAAGGGGTAAAACCTGGCGAACAGGTCGTCACGGCGGGGGTGTTCAAGCTCCGCAACGGAGCCGCGGTGGAGGTCAACAACGCCACCCAGCCTTCCAGCAACCCGGCCCCGAAGCCGGCCAATTCCTGATCACCGGAAATTCCCGTCATGCTGTCCAAAAGCTTCACCGACCTTTTCATCCGCAAGCCGGTCATCGCGCTGGTGGTCAACCTCGTGATCCTGGTGGTGGGCGTGGTGGCCTACTTCAAGCTCAACACCCGCCAGTATCCGCGCAGCGACAGCGCGGTGGTCAATGTCACCACGGTCTATTTCGGGGCGAGCGCCGACACCGTGCGCGGCTTCATCACCACCCAGCTGGAGCGCAGCATCGCCAGTGCGGACGGCATCGACTACATTGAGTCGTCCAGTGCCGCCGGGCTCAGCTCGATCCAGGTCTACCTGCGGCTCAATTACGACACCAACGCCGCGCTGGCCCAGATCAGCTCCAAGATCGACCAGGTGCGCAACCAGCTGCCACCCGAGGCCGAGTCGCCCAGCATCAGCGTGGCGACGAGTGACAGCCAGTTTGCGTCGATGTACCTGAGCTTTTATTCCGACAAGCTCGATCAGAACCAGATCACCGACTATCTCCGGCGCATGGTGCAGCCCCGGCTGTCCGCCGTGAGCGGGGTACAACGGGCCGATTTGCTGGGCGGCCGCGTCTTTGCCATGCGGGTCTGGCTCAAGCCCGACGAGCTCGCCGCCCGGGGACTGAGCGCCACCGATGTGCGCGCGGCGCTGCAAAACAACAACGCCCTGGCGGCGGTGGGGGCGACCAAGGGCACCATGCTCAGCGTCAGCCTGGTCGCGAACACCGATCTCAAAAATGTCGACGAATTCAAGCGGCTCATCGTGGCCGACCGGAACGGCGCCGTCATCCACCTGGAAGACGTGGCGGACGTGGAACTGGGCGCGGAGGACTATAACACGGAGGTGCGATTCGGCGGCAAGACCGCCACGTTCATGGGCATCTGGGTGCTGCCCACCGAAAGCACCGTCGAGGTCATCAAGCGGGTGCGGGCCGCCCTGCCGGACATCCAGAGCAGCATGCCCGCCGGACTGGAGGCCAGGGTCGCCTATGACGCCACCAAGTACATCGACGACGCGCTGCATGAAATCCTGCATACCCTCCTGGAAACGCTGCTCATCGTCATGCTGGTCATTTTTCTTTTCATGGGCTCGATCCGTTCCGTGCTCATTCCGATCGTGGCCATGCCGCTGTCGCTGGTGGGGGCGCTGTTTCTGATGCTGGCCTTTGGCTTCACCATCAACCTGCTGACCCTGCTCGCCATCGTGCTGGCCGTCGGCATCGTGGTCGACGACGCCATTGTCGTGGTGGAGAACATTGAGCGTCACATCCGGGAGGGCCTCACCCCGGTGGACGCCGCGCTCCAGGGTGCGCGTGAGCTGGTCGGCCCCGTCATTTCCATGACGATCACGCTCGCCGCAGTCTATGCCCCCATTGCCTTCCAGGGCGGGCTCACCGGTGCCCTGTTCCGGGAGTTTGCCATGACCCTGGCGGGGGCGGTGGCCGTATCCGGCTTTGTCGCGCTGACGCTCTCGCCCATGATGAGCGCCTATCTGCTCAAGGATCACGCCCATGAGGACCAGGGACTGAGCGGCCGGATCAACCATCTTTTTGACCGCCTGCGCGGGGTCTATGAGCGGGCGATTGGCGCCAGCCTTGGCTGGGTGCCGGTCACCCTCACCACCGCCACGCTGTTTGCCATGCTCCTGATCCCTTTTTTCATGTTCGCCCAGCACGAGCTGGCGCCGAAGGAGGATCAGGGGGTGGTGTTCAGCATTTTGCAGTCATCGCCCACTTCGACCATCGACCAGAACGTGCTGTTTGCCCTCGAGTCGCAAAAAATGTTTGAGAGTGTGCCCGAATACGACACCTCCTTCCAGCTGACCATGGCGTCAGGCGGTTTCTCCGGCATCTTGCTGAAGCCATGGTCGGAACGAAAGCGCACCTCGATCCAGATTCAGGACGCATTGCAGGGACCCGCGGCCAAAATCGCCGGGCTCAACCTGGTGGTGACCACGCCTGACCCGCTGCCCGCAGGCGGCCAGTTCCCGATTGAATTTATCCTGCGCTCCACGGCGGACCATCGCGAAATGCTGGAAATCGCCGAGAAACTCGTCCTCTACGCCAACACCGACGCCAATGATCCCAACGGCACCCCCACGTTCTTTTTTGCCGACAGCGACCTTAAGTTCGACCTGCCACAGACCGAAATCCAGATCGACAAGGACAAGGTGGCCTCGATGGGGCTCAATCTGAGCGACATCTCGCGTGATCTCGGGGCGATGCTCGGTGGCGGCTACGTCAACCGTTTCAGCATTGACGGCCAGAGCTACCTCGTGATCCCGCAGGTGGAACGCGGCCGCCGGCTCAACCCGGACCAGCTGCTGGACTACCATGTGCGCGGACCCGCCGGACAGCTCATCCCGCTTGCCACCCTCGCCACGTTGAAGAACACCGTTCAGCCCCGGACGCTCAACCGGTTTCAGCAGCTCAATTCGGTGAAGATCACCGGGGTTGGTCCCAGCATCGATGTGGCGTTGAAAAAACTTGAGGCCAAGGCGGCCGAAATCCTGCCGCCGGGGTATTCCATCGACTATGGCGGCCAGTCGCGCCAGCTCCGCACCGAGGGTGGGGCGCTCTGGAAGGCCGGTCTGCTCGCCATCCTGCTCATTTTCCTCGTGCTCGCCGCCCAGTTCAACAGCTTCCGCGATCCGTTCATCATCCTGCTTGGGTCGGTGCCGCTCGCGCTCGTCGGGGCGATGCTCCCGATTTTTCTCTGGAAAACCACGCTCAACATCTACTCGCAGATCGGGCTGATCACTTTGGTCGGCCTCATCGCCAAAAACGGCATCCTGATCGTCCAGTTCGCCAACCAGCTCCAGGAAGAAGGGGTGGCCAAGCGCGAGGCCATCCGCCGTGCCGCCGCCACGCGTTTGCGTCCGGTGCTGATGACTTCGGCGGCGACCGTATTCGGCCATCTCATGCTTATCTTCGTCACCGGTCCCGGCGCCGCGGCGCGGAACAGCATTGGCTGGGTGCTCGTCGTCGGCATGGCCGTGGGCACGGTCTTCACCCTGTTTGTGGTGCCCGCGTTCTACATGCTCATTGCGGCCGACCGGGCCAAGGCCCGGGCGTTCGGGGTCGAATCATCTTCCTTGCCGGTGCTTGCACCCGGCCACATCCCCGCCAAGTAATTTTACCATGAAACTCCGCCCGCTCACTTCCCGCATCATGCTGGCCGGCCTGCTCCTGAGCCCGCTCCTGCTCCGTGCCGCTGCACCCCTCCCGCCAGTTGCGCCCCCGCCCGTGCCGGACCGGCTCGATCTGGAAACCGCGCTGAAGTATGCGCTCGAACACAGCTACTCGATCCTGCAGGCGCGTGAGCGCATCCGGGAGCAGGAGGGTCTGATCATCGAGGTCAAGGCGCAGGCATTGCCCAACGCCACGGTGAACGGCGCTTACAGCCGGCTGGCCGATGAGATCGCCTTCGGCAAACCCCCGGCCTACCAGAACTGGAACATTGCGCTGAATGTCCGGCAGACGCTTTATGCCGGCGGCGCCATTTCGGCCGCCCTTGACGCCCAGCGGTTCGTCCGCGAATCCGCCCTGCTCGATCTGCGGGCCACCATCAACAACGCGCTGCTCGACACCCGGACCAAGTTCTACGCGGTGCTCTTCACCCGTGAACAGATCCAGGTCCAGACCGATAACATCCGGCTGTTGGAGCAGCAGCTCACCGATGTCAGCAGCCGGTATGCGGCCGGTACCGTGTCCAATTTTGAGGTGCTCACCGCCAAGGTGCAGCTGGCCAATGCCCAGCCCGCGCTCATCACCGCCAACAACGACTATCGGCTCGCCATCGACCAGCTCCGCCAATCCCTGGGCTACAGCAACAGCACGCCCGAGAATCTGAAGAAAATTCCCGCGTTTGACGGCACGCTGGATGTCGTGCCCGCCAGCTACGAACTGCAGGCGGCGCTGGACGCCGCCCGTGCGCATCGCCCCGAACTCCAACGCCTGGCCGTGCTGGAACAGGCCGGCGAGGCGGGGGTCCGCATCGCGCAGTCCGGCTACCGTCCCACGCTTGCCCTGGTCGGCGGTTATGAATTTCTGAAGAGTCCTTCTTCCAACAGCTTTGGCGATTCTCCCGACGGCTGGACGGTGGGGCTGCAGGGCAGTTGGGCGATTTTTGACGGCCGCGCCACCGATGGCAAAGTTGCGCAAGCCAAATCCCAGCTGGCCCAGACCCGCCTCAGCCGGGAGGAACAGATTCTGGCGGTCGAGGTGGCGGTCCGGAGCGCGCTCTCGTCGCTGCAGGAAGCCAAAGAACTGGTCGATGCAGCCACCCAGGTCGCCGGTCAGGCCGTCGAGGCACAACGCCTCGCCAAAGCACGCTTTGACGCCGGTACTGCCACCCAGCTTGATGAACTGACATCCGACGTCGCACTCACGCAGGCCCGCAACAACCAGCTTTCTGCCAACTTTCGCTACAATGTCGCGTTGGCGACGCTGAGAACGGCCTTGGGCGAAGCCGACGCCTATGTGCCCGGCAATTGAGCCGGAGAAGTGATCCCGCTCCGGCTCCGCTCCCGGACGAGGGCGCGATATTCATTAATTTAACCGGCGCTGCCTTCAGCGGGGGCTTAAAAATTGAAGTTCAGGGGATCCGGCCCCTTGCGCTGGCCGCGATCCAGTGCCGCGATGGCCGCCATGGCGGCGTCATCCAGGGCAAAGCCAAAAATATCGGCGTTTTCCGCGATCCGTTCGGGATGGACGGATTTCGGAATCGTGACAACGCCCAGCTGGACATTCCAACGGAGAATGATCTGTGCGACGGTCCGCCGGTGTTGGGCGGCGAGGCTCACCAGCACCGGATCGCGCAACAAATCGCCGCCCTGCATGAGCGGAGCCCACGCCTCCAGGCGGATCTGGTGCGCATTGCAGAAGGCGTGCAGCGGCTTGCTTTGCAGCCACGGGTGAAACTCGATCTGGTTGACGGCGGGCACCACCTCGGCGTGAACCAGCAGTTCCTCCAGTTGCGGCACCAGGTAGTTGCTCACGCCGATCGCGCGCACGCGACCGTCCCGGTAAAGCTGCTCCATGACGCGCCACGCGTTTTCGGTCTGGCCCCGGATCGGCCAGTGCAGAAGATAGAGGTCCACATAATCGAGGCCGAGGAGTTTCAGACTTTGGACCAACGCCGCCTCGATCCGGTTGGCGCGGATGTCGTCATTCCACACCTTGGTCGTCACAAACAGCTCGGACCGCGGGAGGCCGCTGGTGCGCACCGCCTCGCCCACCCCGGATTCATTGCGGTAGAGCGCGGCGGTATCGATGCTCCGGTAGCCGAGGCGGAGGGCGTGGCGGACGGCGGTGGCGGTGGCCGCGTCACCGTCCACTTGGAACACCCCCAAGCCGAGCCAGGGCATCTTGCCGCCGTTGTTGAGGGTGACGGCCGATTTCAGACCGGCGGCGGCAGAGGGAAAAACATCCCGGAGCACAGGAGGGTTCATGGGGCGTGGTCGGATGCGAATGGGCAGGACAGGCTGACAGCCTGAAAGCGGAGTCTGGTCGGGGTCCTGGGCCTTGCCAAGCCGCATCTGGATGCGGTTGCTTGCCTTGCCGACCGGAGCGGCTTTGCTCCTGCGCATGAAACGATCCATTCGCATCCTGCTGATCGTGGCGGGCGCGGGTATGCTGCTGGCCGCGGTGCTCATCGGGCTCGCCTTCATCCCGGCGGTGCAGACCTGGGCCGTGCGCCGCGCGACGGCGGGGCAGCCGGGCGGCAAGCTCGACATCGGCGGGGTCGCGATTGGGATGCAGCATATCCATGTGGAAAACATCCGGATCGAGCAGCCGGGCTGGACCCTCACCTTGCCTTCCGCCGATGTCACCGTCCCCGTGCTGGGGGCGGTTCAGGGACAGGTGCAGATCGGGCGGGTCACGGCGAAGGGCTGGACGATCGACTTGAGCAAACCCGGGCCGGTGCCGCCGCTGCATGGGTCCGCCCCGGTGGCCGGCCCGACGGCCAAAGTCCAAACCGCCTTTGCGGGCATTTTTCAATACCTCAAACTGCCGGTCGATCTCGCGTTGGAAATCGCCGAGCTGGAAGGCGACGTGGTGCTGCCACAGGGACGCGCGCATTTCGTGCTCAGCGGTGGGCAGCTCGGTGCCGGCAAAGACTCGGAAATCATCGTCCAGGGCGAACTGCGGCTGAATGACCCGCAGGCTGCCGTCTCCCTGCTCACGGTGCACGCGTCGGTCAAAGGGCGGATGGACACGCCCAGTTCTTTTGAACGCGTGGGCGTGACGGTGGATGCAGTCGCCACAGGCCGACAGTTTCCCAATGGCACACCGGCGCAGGTCAGCCTCGATACCACCCGTGATGCGCAGGGCGAAACTTACACCGCGGTGCTGCTGACCGGCAAAAAGGAACTGGGCCGTTTCGCGATGCGGCTGCCGGCCGGCGGCGCCATGCTGAGCGGCACCTGGGCCGTCAATGCGACGGACCAGGATGTCGCGCCCTTTGTGCTGGGACACACGCTGCCCAGATTCACGGCGGCAGGCCAGGGGACCTTTGCCACCGACGCCAGTTTCCAGGAGTTTAACCTGGCGGGCCAGCTTGCCGCCACCGCCGGCAACCTCGGCGTTCTGGCCGCCGAATTAAATGATCTGGGCGAGGTAAATCTGAAAACCGATTTTGACGTGCGGCAGAGCGGAGACCTCACGCGGGTGACCAGGCTCGGTCTGCACCTGGACGGAGCCAAACCCATTGCCGCGGTCGAGGCGTTGCAAGGGTTTGAAATCAACCGTCGGACGGGAGAGCTCAAGGTGCCCAATCCCGGCTCAGATTTGCTGCAGCTGACCGTGACTGGAATGCCCTTGGGGTGGGCCCAGCCATTTTTGACCGGGGTGAAAATCGCCGGCGGCCAGGTTTCAGGAGCCGTTGCGGCCAGCGCGAATGACGGTGGTTTTCGGCTGCGGTTCGTCGCGTTGGAGCTGGGCGGCACCTTGCTGAAACCCGACGGGCAGATCATCTGGCAGGGGGCAACCGAACCGTTTGCCGGGACGGGCAGTTTTTCCGCCCAGGACCGGAGCTGGCAGGTGACATTGCCATCGATCACCGTGATCCCCCCGAATGAACAAGGGCGCAAGGTTGATCCCACCCCCTTGGTGTTGGCGAATTTTCGGGCCGGGCAGGCGGTGGGCAGCGGCCAGCCAATCAAGCTCGAAGGGGGGTACTTGCTGTCGCTTGGCTCAATCCGCTCATTTTCACCGGCAGCCACCGAGGCCTTCCCCTTGCTCACCGGCGGGGCGGACGGGAATTTTTCCGCTGAACTCGGCGATAAATTGCAAATCAAGGCCAAGGTGGGCCTGTCCAAACTGATGGCAACGGCCACGCAACTGCCGTTGGCGGATGTGGGGGCCGAAGCCCAGCTGAACATCGCGGCCGATGGTGGCATCGTCCTCAGTCTGCCGGTTGTCGTGACCCAAGAAGGACGGCGGTCGGAACTCACGCTGACAGGCGATGTCGGTGCGGTCAAAGCCGGGGTACGCATGCTGGATCTGCAACTGGCAGGCGAGACGCTCTATCTCGCGGATCTTATGCCGTTCGCCGACCTGGGCGGGGAAAAATCCCAGGTGGGGACTCCGGACGGACCAGCGCGGGCTCCGGTGGATGCGGGGGGGCAAACAAGGTCAAACATCTCGCTCGGTCCGCCATGGGCGGGGCTGGGTGGCACGGTGAAATTTACGGTTAAAAAAGTGGTCTTCTCCCCAGCCTGGCAAAGCAACCTCAGCGGAACCCTCACCCTTGCCGCCGGCCTGGTGACGCTCGAGACCCATGGCGGCCTTGGTGCCGACGCGCCGTTCAGCCTGAAAGGGAATCTGACGCATACGGCCGGAGGGAAGGAGCCCTATGCGCTCGAAGCAGACGCTTCCTTGGCCAATTTCGATCTGAGTGCGCTCCAGCAACAGACGGTGGAGGGCAGGGCTAACTTCGAAGCGCATCTTACCAGTCAGGCGACGGTGCTCGAACAGCTCGGGACCAATTGGCGGGGGAAAATCCAGCTCCTGAGCAAGGGAGGCTTGACGCATTTGCTGGCCGTGACGGACGACAAATCTGGAGTCGTCCGTTCCACGGCGAGCGCCGGCGCGGCGATTCTCGGCACTGTGGTGGGCCAGGTGGTCGGTGGCAATTCGGGTGGCAATGTCGCGAGGGCGATCACCAGGATCAGCGATCTGTTGCACGAGATCCGGTTCGACCAGCTCAAGCTGACGGTGTCCCGTGATGCCGCGCAAGACCTGGTGCTGGAGGAGTTTGCCCTGATCTCGCCCGAGGTGCGGCTGGATGGGCATGGGCGGATACGGCACTCCGATGGGAAGGAGCTGTTCGACCAGCCACTGGCCTTGCAGCTTCAGGTGGGGGCGCAGGGATCATTGGGCAGCATGATGCAGGGGGTGAGCCTGCTCAGCCCGACGCCCGACAGTCTTGGCTACCTGCCCCTGGCGGTGGAGTTGCCGGAACTGGGGGGCACGTTACGGGCACCGGATACGGCGGCATTTTACCGCACGCTCGCGCAGCGGGCCGCCAGCAAGGGCGTGGATAATGCCACCAAAGGGGTGCTCAAGGGTGCGTCCGGACTGTTAAACGGTTTGTTTGGAAAATGAGCACGGGTTAGGCTCCAGCCCGGCCAAAGGCATCACTTTAGAAAATCGAGATTTTCCTGCTTGATGTTTTCAGTGCCCTTCACGGCGTTGGCCGGGCGCAGCTCCGGGGGATCACCACCCAGCGCCTGTTTCAGCTCGTCATCGCTGACTTCATAGACAAGCAGTCCATAGGTGATGTACGAATCCGGCTCCCGCAGACGCAGGTGGGCGCATAACCGGTTGAAACGCATATAGTCGTGATTGCGAATCAAGTTTGCCCAGACGCCTTGTCCCTCGGTGACGTAGAGATTATCAAGCAGCATCGGGCTCTGGATTGCTTTCTTGACTGCTTCGGCCCCGCCTTCACGCCTGATGAGAGAATCCATTGCCCTTTGATCGTGCTGGGCGCTTTGCCAGATTTGCGCGCCAGTCTGGACCATCAACCCGTTCAATGCGGCAGGATCGCGCATTGCGGACGTCAGTTGTTTCATGCTGTCCGACAGCTGTTGGTAAACCTGTTCATAGCTCGCCCGCCATGGTCCGACAAAATAACCGCTATAGAGTGATTTCAGCATCGTGGCGCTGATCACATAAGTTCCAGGACCTAGATTATAAGGAATAATGGGATAACGGGTTTCATAATACTGGGGCAAAAGGATGACATTGCCGCTGGAACCATCCGATGATCGGATGCCATAATGGGATAAATCGGCACATCCGAAATAGGAAAAATAGACCGGCTTGTGTGCAGCTGCGGACTTGCTGCGGTCTTCCAGCCATTGCTGCATGAACGGAAGATCCTCGACCCACTCTAACGAGCTATCTACCAATATCTTGTACCCTTTTTTTGGGCCGCCAGCAAGTTCGTTAAAATACGCCAGGTAGTGAGGGTGAACCGCCCAGGCCTCAAAGGCCGACCAGGTGAGCAAAATGCCCAGCAAGAGGGTCCGGGTGCGGGGGCCCGGAAGCGGCAGCCGGGCCAACAGGCCAAGCAACACGAGCAGCAGGGGATAAAGCGGCAGCAGATGGCGTACGCCAATATTGAGATTGCTGGTGATGACGCTGCCACCATAAACGGCGCCGAGTGCGAGCAAAGGAGCGAGTCCATACCAGTCCACGCCGCCTTCGGCGGCCCGCGTGCGCCGCAGCCGCCAAGCCGCCGCCACCGCCCCGAGGAGGCCGAGCAGGAAAGGCAGAGGGTTTTTGACCAGCCAGGCGACAGGGAAAAAATACCACCAGCCATCGACGGAATACTTGTCGAGTAAAAACGCCCGGCGGATGCTGCCCTGGGCCGCGAACATTTTCAGATCATAGAGATAGGCCTCAGGCAGCAGCTGCCGTTCGTGGAAGAAAGTCACGAGCTTGGTTCCCAGCCGATCTTTGACCGCATCCTGGACCGCCCAATACTCGGCGGAGATGGGCTTCCCCATCCCTGCTTTCGGCGAATACATCGCCAGATAATGAAACCCATACACGCCCCAAACTACGATCCAGGCCAGTAGCGCCACGCTGAGCAACGCGCCAACGCAGCCAAGCCAGGTGCGCCAGCTTTGGGGATGCGTGGCCAGGGATCCCAAGGGAGCTTTGGTTTCGAGCGGCCGCCGGCCCGACATCCTGATCAGCAGCATCAGTATGGCGACGGGAGCAATGAGCAGGCCGCTGATTTTGGTTGAGGCCAGCGCCCCGACGGCGAGCCCAGCGAGCAGGACATTGAGTAGGCTGATGCGGTGCAGCAGCCGCCAGAGCGCCAGCAAGGATAAGGTGAACAGCAAAGTGGTGGCGATATCAGTCGTCGCCAGCGCACTGTTGGCGATGACCAGCGGTGAAAGACAACAGAAGGCCAGCGTCAGCAGTCCGGCAGTATTGCCGTGCAAACGCCGCGACCAGAGGAACAGCGTCAACCCCAAGGCCACCCCCAGCAACACGACCATTGCCCGGGCCCGGCCGAGTATGGTCTCCGGACTCACCCCGCTGGAGAATACAAACTGACGGCCATAGTTGATTCCGGTCTGAGAAGCCTGTTGCTGCTCCTCCACGGTCGGAAAATGAGGGTGCAATGGGAGCAGCGGCAGCGCTTCCCAAAGGTGGGACAGCCGCAGGTTCATGTTATTGAACAGCCCGGTGGCAGCCTGGGTCTGCCCGTTGGGCAGATAGAAGTAGCCGATGGCCAGATGATCGGGTTCGTCAAAGGT
>CAIXIZ010000376.1 GCA_903919625.1 uncultured Verrucomicrobiota bacterium | reverse complement strand
CTGTGCGGCTTCGCCTTCATGTTCGGCGGCATCGGCGCTATCGGCACGATGGGCGGCTACGCCGGGCTGAACGCCGAGTGGACGATCAACCTCTTCGGACACGACTGGGGGCTGCTCGGACACAAAGGCTTTCTGCTGCAAGGCGCGGGTTACGACACCGCAGCGTTCGCGCTCTTCCTCTTCCAGATGGTGTTTATGGACACCACCGCGACGATTCCAACAGGCTCGGCGGCCGAGCGCTGGAAGTTCTCCGCCTTTATGATCTATGGCTGCTTTATCGGCACGGTCATGTCGACTTTGCCGGCTCGTCCGTGGTGCACATGCAGGGTGGCGTCATCACCCTTATGTTCTGCTGGCTGATCGGGCCTCGCCACGGCAAATACAACAAAGAGGGCAAGCTCGTCCATCCGATCACGCCGCACAGCATCCCCATGGTGATGCTCGGCACGTTCATCCTCGCCTTCGGCTGGTTCGGCTTCAATCCCGGCTCCTCGCTGGCCGGCACCGACCTGCGCATCGCGGTGGTGGCGGTCAATACCATGATCGCCGGCTCCACGGCCACGATGGCAACCACGCTCTACATGTGGTGGTTCAAGACCAAGAAGCCCGATCCTTCCATGATGTGCAACGGCATGCTCGCCGGTCTGGTGGCCATCACCGCCCCCTGCGCGTTTGTGAGCGTGGGCGGCGCGGCCTGGATCGGCATCATCGCCGGCATCCTGGTGGTTGAGGCGGTGTTCTTCTTCGACAAAATCCGGATTGACGACGCGGTCGGTGCGATCTCGGTCCACGGCGTCAACGGCTGCTGGGGCTGTCTCTCCATCGGTCTGTTCGCCGATGGCACCTATGGCGATGGCTGGAACGGTGTCGCCGGCAAGGTCACCGGTCTGTTCTACGGTGGCGGCATGGGCCAGTTCTGGGCCGAACTGATCGGTGTGACGACCTGCTTTGTCACGCTCTCGGTCATCTCCCTGATCGTCTACAAGATCATTGAGGCCGTCGTGGGCAACCGCGTCTCGCTCGATGTCGAGATCGAGGGTCTGGACGTGCCCGAGATGGGCGTGCCTGGCTACGCCGGGGTGGTGATGGACAAACAGTCCGAAACCCCCTCCGCCAGATAAATATGTCTGTCGCACGACCAGGTCCCAACCCTTGCGTGCGGCATTGGGGCAGCTAACCTGACCAATCCCAACCGTTTTTACCATGAATACATCCGAAATTTTCCGCGTGATTGTCGCGCTTGTTGTAGGTGGTGTCATCGGGCAGGCCTTCGGCCTCGCCCAGGACTCGGCCCGCCGTCGCTATGCCCGGCGGCAGCTGGAAGGCAAACTGAACAATGGCTGGGCGCTCATGCCCCTCTCGGGGATTCGGGTGGCCTACCTGGTCATTGCGCTGGCGTTGGTTCAGCTGATTTGCCCGCTGCTGTTTGCCGACGGAACCCAATGGTGGGTTTCCGCTGGCGTTGGGCTCGGCTACGGCTCAGTGCTGTGGCAGCAGCTCAGCCAGCTCCTGCGCGAGCAAAAATCAGCCAAAGGTTCGTCATAATCCCCGCACCCATCACCCAAATCACCCGCCATTCTTTATGAAACTCATCATCGCCATCATCAAACCGTTCAAGCTCGACGACGTCAAAACCGCACTCGGTGCCATCGGCGTCGAAGGTATGACCGTCAGTGAAGTCAAGGGATTCGGCCGCCAGAAAGGTCATACGGAGATTTACCGTGGCAGCGAATACACCGTGGACTTCCTGCCCAAGGTCAAAGTCGAGCTCGCCGTGGCCGACGAGACCGCCACCAAAGCTGTCGCGGCCATCATCAGTGCCGCCAAATCCGGCAAAATTGGTGAAGGCAAGATCTTTGTCCTTCCCCTCGACGAAGTCATCCGCATCCGCACCGAGGAGCGTGGCGAAACCGCGCTCTGAGGCCCGTTCCTGTCCATTGTCCGGCGCGTGGGGTCGCATTCGGCCCCACCATTCTCACCCTCACCTGTCAGCCCTGGCTGGCGGGTGAGGGTTGATTGTTTTTCCGGTTCATTCAGACGGCCTCCGACCCGACCGGGAGGCCTTGGGCCAGGATGTCGACAAATTTCTTCATGGCGGGCGTGAGCACCCGGCCCTTGCGGTGGAGGATGGCGAGCGGACGCGTCAGGCCGGCGCCTTTGAACGGCCGCACGGCCAGCGTGCCCTGCCGCTCCTCCTGCCGCACGGTGGCCTGGGGCACGATGGCGATGCCATGGTCGATCTCCACCGCCCGCTTCACCGTCTCGATGTTGTCAAATTCCATCACCGGTTCAATCTCCAGCTTATGGTCGCGCAGGATCTGGTCCACCGCCTTCCGCGTCGGAATGTCGGGGTCAAAGCTGATGAATTTTTGTCCGGCGAGGTCGGTGATGGCCACCTCGGTACGGGCCGCGAGCGGATGCTTGGGATGCGTGATCAGCACGAGCCGGTCTTCGCGGAAAGGGATGATCTCCAACTGGCGCACCTTCACCGGAAACGCCACCAGGCCAAAATCAACCGCATTGTGCAGGATGTCCTCATAGACGAGGTTCGAGCGGCGGTATTCCACGCGGACGTTGATGGAGGGATAGTCCTGCAACAGCCGCTTGATGTAGGGCGGCAGCTCGTGCAGGCCGATGGAGTAGATGGTGGCGATGCGGATCGAGCCGCTGATCACCTTTTTCATCTCCTGCAGTTCGCTGAGCAGGGTGTCGTAATTGTGCAGGATTTCCTTGGCCGTCTCATAGACCCGCGTCCCTTCGCGGGTGAGGTGAAACTGCTTCTGGCTGCGGTCCACCAGTAGCGCCTTGAAGTGCCGCTCCATCATGCGCGCCTGCTGGCTTACGGCCGATTGGGTGATGCCGCTGAGCTTGGCCGCCTTCGAGAAGCTCTTTGTTTCAACAAGGTCGGCAAAAATTTTGAGGTTTTCGATTTGCATGGCGGGTGTAGTCTGCGGCCAGGTTAAACCGCCGTCCTGCACGCCGCCAGCCCAATTCCATGTCCACTTCGCCCGACGCCTTTGAGGATTTTCCCGCCCGGCTTGCCGCCGTGCGCGAACGGATCGCCCGGGCCTGTGCCGCGGCGGGCCGCCACCCGGCAACGGTCGAATTGCTGCCGGTCACCAAAAACCATCCGGTGGCCGCGGCCCTCGCCGTCGCCCGGGCCGGCCTGCGTGCCGTCGGCGAAAACCGCGTGCAGGAAGGGGTGGCGAAGCGGGCAGTCTGTGCCACACCCGCACTCGCCTGGGAGCTCATCGGCCACCTGCAGTCCAACAAGGCCGCAGCGCTCGTCAAGGGGGTCCCGGGCCTCGAGTGCGTCGAGACGGTAGACTCCCTCAAGCTCGCGACCAAGCTCGACGCCGCCGTCGCTTCCGCCGCTTCTTCCTCTGCCTCGGCGGAAGAGACGGCGCACCGAACGGTCCCGCTCCCGGTGCTCGTGCAGGTCAACACCTCGGGCGAGGAGTCCAAGCACGGCGTGGAGCCCTCCGCCGCGGCGGTGCTGGCCCAGGAGATCAAAGAGAAATGCCCGAACCTGAAGGTGGCGGGCCTGATGACGATCGGCCAGCCCGACTACAGCTCCCGCCCGGAGAACTTCGTCTGCCTGGCGCAGGTGCGGGCCGAGGTCGCCAAGGCTTTGGGATGCGAGCCCTCTGAACTAGAATTGAGCATGGGGATGTCGGGGGACTACGAGGCGGCGATCAGGATGGGTTCGACCAACGTTCGCGTCGGTTCGACGATCTTCGGGGCGCGGAACTACGGGTGAAGAAGGGTTGAGAGAGAGGG
>CAIXIZ010000375.1 GCA_903919625.1 uncultured Verrucomicrobiota bacterium | reverse complement strand
TGCAGCGCCGCGACCTGGCCCCCGACCAAGGCATGATCTTCATCTATGACCACTCCCAAAGGATGACCTTTTGGATGAAAAACACCCCCACCCCGCTCGACATCGGCTACTTCACCTCCGATGGATTGCTCCATGAGGTCTGGCCGATGTACGCGTTTGACGAAACCACGGTTGCTTCGCGCAGCAATCAGATCCAGTTCTGTCTCGAAATGAACCTTGGCTGGTACAAGGCGCACAATCTGATGCCGGGGGCGCAGCTCGATCTCGGGGCACTGGCTGCGGCCATGCGCGAACGCGGTTTCGATCCGGCCAAATTTGGCCTGAAGTGAGGCCGGCATTCACCTCCGGGCCATCGGCGGAACGGGCGCCGACCGCCTATTTCTTCAGAGCGGCCGCCACGGCTTTTTCCAGCGCCTCACCCCGCAGCTCTTTCCCGAGGATGTGCCCCTCGCCGTCGAGCAGGTAGGAGGTCGGGATCGCGTGGACGCCATACTGCACAGACAACGCATTCTCCCAGTACTTGCCGTCATAGAATTGCGGCCAGGTCATGTCGTTCTTCTTCATAAACGCGATGAGCTTGTCCTTGTCGCCTTCGCGGTCGAGGCTCACCCCGACAATCTCGAAGCCGTCGGCGTGGTGTTTCTTGTAAGTGGCGATCACGTGGGGCATTTCCTCCACGCACGGACCGCACCAAGTCGCCCAAAAATCAACCAGCAGCACTTTGCCCTTAAAGCGGTCGAGGGAAAGCGGCTGGCCGTCGAGATCTTTCATGGTTTTGTCCGCAAAGGCCGGAAACAGGGTGCCGGGCTTAAGCGCCCGCGAAACCTTTTCGGCCTCGGCCTGCTGGGTGATCTGCGCAATCGCCCCATCCACTTCCTTGGCCATGGTGGTGGCGGGAAAATCGGCCTTGAGCTGCCTGAACAGCTCGATGCCTTTCTCCGGCTCGTCGAAAATCTCCACAAACAGCTGCGCCTTCATCACGAGAATCGCCGCGACCGCCTCGCTTTTCTCCCCTTTGTGCTCGGCCAACAGCGCGTCAAACTGCCTGAGCTCGGCCGCCAGATCCGCTTCGGTGTGTCCGCCTTTGTCGAGCCTGGCTTTGACCTGGGTGATGAGCGCCGCCAGTTCCTGATCGGCCGAAGGCCGGGTCAGCAGGGAGGGAGGAGCGGGGTCGGCAGCGTGACCGACGGCCAGCAGGGACGCAAAGGCCAGGATCGCCCGGAAGGGAAGGTTTTTCATGTTCACAATCGTGGCCAAAATCTGCCAGGCCGCAATCCGAAAGACAGGCAGATCCGGACAACCGGAAACTTGCCCCCGGCCGGATGCCAGGCAAGGCTGCCCCCATGCACCCCCGCATCGTTGTCATCGGCACCTATGTGCAGGACCTTTCCTTTCGCTGTGATCATTTTCCGCAGCCCGGCGAGTCGCGGATCGGCCGTTTCACCACCGCGGCCGGGGGCAAGGGTTTCAATCAGGCCGTTGCGGCCCACCGCGCGGGCGTGCCGACGCGATTTGTCGGCGCGGTCGGGCAGGATGCCTTTGCCCAGGAGGCGCGGAAATTTTGCCGGGCCGAAAAATTGCCGGCCAAACTTGTCGCCAAGCCTGGCCGTGCCACCGCCGCCGCCGCGGTGATCGTCAACGCCGCGGGCCAGAACCAAATTGTCGTCGCACTGGGCGCCGGCGCCTCGCTTCGGCCGGCCGATCTCGGTGCCAAGCCTTTCCGCAATGCCGAGGTCGTGGTGTGCCAAAACGAGACCACCCCGGAGCTCAACGCCCAGGTATTCCGCTCCGCCCGCCGGGCCGGAGCCGTGACCGTGCTCAACCCGGCGCCCATGCGTGCCGACTTCAATCCTGCCCTCCTCCGCCTGACCGATGTGTTCATTCCCAACGAGACCGAGTTCGCCGCCGTCGTGAACCTTCTGGCCGGGACCGGCCGCAAGAATTTCACGGTCGAAAAACTTCATGCCCTCCGGCCGGCCGGATTGCACACGCTCTGCCGGACCTTTGGCGTGCCGACCGTCATTGTCACCCTCGGTGGCAAGGGCTGCTTCGTTTCCCAAGCGGATGGCCATGCCCGCATTGCCGCGTATCGGGTGCAGGCCGTGGACACCACGGGGGCAGGTGATGCGTTTGTCGGGGGCTTTGCGGCGGGGCTGGTGAAATTTGTCGGCGACCGGCTGGCCGCCGCCCGCTTTGGAAACGCGGTCGCCGCCTTGTCCGTCACCCGGCGGGGCGCCGCGCCCGCGATGCCGCACCCAAAGGAAATTTCCCGCCTGCTCCGCAAGCGCCCCTGAAACCCGCCCATCCGTCCCGCGGTGAGTTTGTCAAATCCCCGGTAGTGGCCGGTGCTGCGGTCACCCTGGGAGAATTGCCGCTGGATTCGGCCCTTGCCGCCAATCCCAAGACGGCCAGCACCCGCCTGGGCGCAGCTCGTGCCAGTAGACGACGATCCAGGCAAGTTCGAGATGGCTTTCTGGCTCGATTACTTCGCCCGTTCCAAGTCGGACGGCCCATGACTGGGCGGCGGCGGTTGCAGTGTTACCCTTGGCCTGCGCGAACTGGGCCGCCAACCTGGCGGTGGCTGCTGCATCAGAAAAACGGCCGGTTTCGGCATACCCGGCGGCTAAAACCCGAAGAAGGGTGGAATTGATACTGCCACTATTCTGGACAGCCTCTCCAGCCAACGCAACGGCCCGGACCCCGCCGCGCAAACCCGACTTCCGGGCCGTGGCGAGAACCCAAGCGAGATTCGCCTGGGCAACCTGCCGGCGGGGATTCAGCATGAGTGCCATTTTCCATTGTGCGATGGCCCGATATGCGAAAGTTTACCGTCAGGTGATCCCATGCAGCACCATGTTGACCAAATGGTAACCGAGCGGGTGCAGACCCCGGAGGGGATACTCCAGCCAAAAGATGGTGTGAGTCAGCGGATAATACTGCTGGGTTACACCTGGATCCAACCAGATATGACGCAGGCCGTCGACTGAGCGCAACGCAATGCTGTCCACGACGCTGCCTGCATCATCTCAGACAAACCCAGCGCGCCAGACCGGCAGATAGACGATAAAAGCCGCCAGCATCAGCAATGCAGAATAAACCCCATCGCTCCGCCACCACGACGGCTGAATGCGATGCGCGGTACCCTTCGCAGGTGGCGTTGACAGCATGAGTATGGCCATGGGCAGGAGCGTCCAAGCGTAAGACGTGAACCGCCAAACCGGCAAGGAGCAATGCAATTGGTCCGGACGGCCGAAGCTGGTTGGCGCTGGCCGCTGGGTCGTCCATCCGCGACCATGAGGTCCAGTCGGTGGATTTTTAGCGGCGTGATCTCGGCCACCCTGCCAAGCCAGGTAGCCGGCAGTAAAGATTCCCCGGGCAAGCCCCCGGGCATTTGCAAAGCAATCCTCCCTATTTGATCCCCCGTGGACTTCCCTGCCAAACCCTCAATCTCAACCAAGCCGAAGCAAGCTTCGGGGTATCGGACCCATCGCGAATGAAATGTGAATAGGTCGATGCTTAAGGAAACCGATCCGACACGACGCTTGCCGCAGCATTCCCGAAGCCATGCGCGGAACAATGAGCCGGCTCACGGGCCAGGATCATGGTAAGGCTGGCCGGCTTGGTAGCGCCGAAGCCTGACATCAATCGTTATGGTGGCGTTGGATGAGGTATCGCGAAATGGCTGACCGGCTTGATAGAGCCGGAGCTGCTCCTGAAGCTCAGCGACGAGCGCGGTGTTGCCTTCCGCAAGCGCCAGCTGCGCGGCCTGCCGGGCGCTGGCGACTGCCTCGGGAAATCGGCTGGCCTCGGCGTAGGCGGCGGCCAGGGCGCGCAGCATTATCGGGTTGGTCCCACCGCCTACCCTGATGGCCTGTTCAGCAAGGCCGACGGCCTTGAAGCCATTGCGAGAGGGTATCTCCTGGGAAGTTGCGAGCACCCATGCGAGATTGGCTGATGTGGACATGCGTCGGGGATTGAGGGCGAGCGCTTTTTCCCATTGTGCGACGGCCTTGTCGGTTCGGCCTGCGAGATAAAAGCAGTCGCCCAGGCTGGCATTTGCTCCGTCGTCGTCCGGACGCAGCTCGATGGCGCGCTGGAAGTGGGCGCTGGCGACCGCAAGGCCACCGGGGCCTTTGGTGAGCAGTGCGCCGCCTAGATTGTAGTGTGCGTCGGCGTTGTCGGGCTCAAGGGCCAGCGCGGTCTCATAGTGGGGGAGCGCCGCGTCGGTCTCGCCCTGCTCGGTCAGCGATGAGGCCAGCGCGCATTGAAAGGTGGCGTTGTCCGGGAACAATCGGATCGCCTCGGCGAATTGGGTGATGGCTTCGGCCGCCCGGCCTTGCCGGACGAGGGCGTTCCCGAGATTGTAGTGGGCGTCGGCGGAGTCTGGCTGCAAGGAAAGCCCCAGACGATATTGGACGATGGCCTCGTCGACACGGTTTTGTTTGAAGAGAATGTTGCCAAGGTTGACGATCGCATCTGGATAGTTGGCCCGGATCATGAGGGCGCGCCGGGTCTGGTCCAAGGCGGCGTCAGTCTGGTTTTGGAGGAGCAGAACTACGGCGAGGTTAAAGTGGCCGACGGCGTCGTCGGGATTGGCCTCGATCGCCTTCTGGAAACACCGGATGGCCTCGGTGATCTGCTTCCGATCCGCGAAAATTTTTCCCAGGTTGTTGTAGGCCATCCAGTGTTTGGGATTGGCCTCGATCGCCTTCTGGAAACACCAGGCGGCCTCGGTGATCTGCTTCCGATCCGTGAGAATTTTCCCCAGGTTGTTGTAAGCCACCCAGCACTGGGGATTGCGGACGATGGTCGCCCGCCACAGCGTTTCGTCATCGGCATAGGCGGCCGTTTGCTGCCAGGTGAGCGTGCCGAGTGTCAGCAGCAGCGCGCCGGCCAGCGCGACCGGTAGCCGGGACGTTTTTTTACAAAGGAACCGAAAGCCCCTGGTGAGACCAGCGGCCACGAGCGCCAGCGGTCCAAGTGCGGCGAAGTATTGAAAGTGGTCGCTGACAAAAGCGTGTTGGAAGTAGTAGACATTGAAAAATCCCAGGACGGGGAAAAGCAGCAGCACGAAATAGACGGCGGCGACGAAGGCCGGGCGGGCGCGGCCGTGGCGGGCACGCCATAGGGCGAACAGCCCGGCCGCGGCGGCGAGTGGCGCGAGCCATTGTCGCAGGCTCGCAGGGTCGATGGTCCAGCGCGGATAGACGACGATCAGCGGGTGTGGCCAGAGCAGCTTGCCGAGGTAAAACCATAGCGCCCGGCCGGCGATGAGGACATGTTGCGCCGGCGAAAAATCCCATCGGGTATTGATCGTGCCGACGTAATATCGTTCCATCCCCATCGTGATCAGCCCGAGGGCGAGGCCAGCCATGAAAAAGGGCAGCATCGGCCAGAGGACGCGCCAGGCGAGCCGGCCGTGTTTCCACCAGATAAGCAGGAGGAGGACCGCGGGCAGCGGCACTGTGGCGGTCTTGCTCCACAGGGCGCAGACATACAGCGCGAGGGTCAGCCAGTAATACTTCTGCGGCCCATGCCTCCCGTCGGCGGCCGGTGTGTCCACCGGGCCAGCCTCACCCAGCCGCCAGAAACGCACGGCGGCCAGCAGCGAGCCAAGGTAGAACACAGCGGCGAGGGTGTTCTTGCGCTCAGTCACCCATGCCACGGACTCGACCCCCACCGGATGCAGCAGGAAGATGCTGGCAGCGAGCCTCGCCCCCGGCACGCCGAGCGCACGCAGGACGCGCCAAAACAAAAGCGCATTGCATGCATGCAGCAGCACGTTGACCAGATGGTAGCCAAACGGGTGCAGGCCCCAGAGCTGATACTCCAGCCAAAAGCTTGTGTGCGTGAGCGGATAGTATTGCGCTGTCACGCCAAACTCCAGCCAGATGCGCCGCAGGCCGTCGAGGGAGCGCAGCACCATGTTGTTGATGATGTTGTCCTCGTCGTCCCACACAAAGCCCGCCCGCCACACGGGCAGATAAACGGCAAAGGCGGCCAGCACCAACAGCGCGGCAAAAGCGCTTTCGCGCCGCCACCAACGCGGTGGATTCATGGCGGGGGCGTTTGCGGATGCTGATGACGGGGCGAGGACAGACATGGGGCGGAACTCTGGCGATCAAGGCAGACAGTGAAACCGAGGAGAGGGCAAGGCGATTGCGCCGATCGCACCGAGTTCCGCCGCGACGGCGTCTGGCTCGAAGTCACATGCCATCCATCCGCGACCACGAAGTCGTGGCGGTGGACTTTGCGGCGGCGTGACGGCAGCCGGCCCGTTGGCCATGAAAAGGCACGAACTCCCTGCGCTCACGCGAGAGCTACATTTCACTCCCGTGGCCCGCCGCGGGAGCGCGGGACCGCTCAGATATGGATCGCCTCGCCCAGCGAGGCGGCCGCGGCCTCCATCACGGCTTCACTCAGGGTCGGGTGCACATGGATGGTTTGGTGGATTTCCTCCACCGTCGCCTCCAACTCCATTGCCAGTCCGTATTCGGCGATCAGTTCCGTCGCTTCGCTCCCAATGATGTGGGCGCCATAGATTTCGCCGGTTTTGGTGTCGGCAATCACCTTCACAAAGCCCTCGCTCTCAGCCGAGGCCACGGCCTTGCCGGACGCGGTGAAGGGGAATTTGCCCACCTGGTAATCGAGTTTCTTTTCCTTGGCCGCTTGCTCGGTGAGACCGATGCTGGCGACCTGGGGCTGACAGTAGGTGCAGCCCGGGAAATTTTTCAC
>CAIXIZ010000374.1 GCA_903919625.1 uncultured Verrucomicrobiota bacterium | reverse complement strand
GCTGGCCCAGGCCCTGGTCCATGACCCCCGGCTGATCATTCTCGACGAACCGACGGCGGGGGTCGATCCGGTGGGATCGGAGGAGATCTCCCGGCTGATCCTGAAGCTCAAGGCACAGGGCAAGACCGTGCTGATCACCTCGCACCTGCTGGCGCAAATTGAGGATGTCTGCGACCGCATCGCCATCCTGGACCGAGGACGCCTGATTTTGGAAGGCGCGGTCAATGAGCTGGTGGGACGGCGTGACCAGCAGGCGCTGATCGTCGATCCGATTCCCCCGGGTGAGCTGGAAGAATTGCGCACCTGGCTCGCGGCCCGCGGCCATGTGCTCACCGCTGTCGAGCAACCCCGGGCCCGGCTCGACCAGATTTTTCTCCGGGAAATCGGCCGCGACGGAAAAGGAGGGCCGCGACCATGACCGCCCCCCTCCCCCGGGTCCCTTTTTCCTTCGCGCGACTCAGCGTCATCGCGGGCAACACCGTGCTTGAGGCCGTGCGGCAGAAGGTGTTCCTGTTTTTTCTTCTCCTGGGTGTAGTGTTCGTGCTGGGCGCCCAGAGCCTGCTGGACTTTAACTTCGGCGGCTCGCAGCTGAAGTTCATCTATGATCTCGGCATGGGGACGATGCTGTTTTTCGGATCGACGCTCACCATCGCCACCACCGCGCAGCTGTTTTTCAGTGAAATTGAAAACCGCACCGCGCTGACCCTGCTGGCCAAGCCCGTCTGGCGCACCGAGTTCATTTTTGGGAAATTCCTCGGGGTCTGGGCGGTGGTGGGCGTGTTTTGTGCCCTCCTGACCGGCCTGCTCATCTCCCTCATCCTGTGGCACGAGCATGCCCTGCTCCGGGAACAGTCCGGCAGTTTGGCGGCCGTGGCGGCCATCCCCTACGGTGATCTCGTGACGGTCGGGCTGCTGCAATGGCTCAAGTTCGGCGTGCTGGCGGCCATCACGTTGCTCATCGCCAGTTTTTCCAACACCAACCTCTTCACGGTGGTGATGAGTTTCGTCATCCTGGTGATCTGCCATCTGCAGGCCCTGGCCCATCGTTTTTACGAGAACAGCGAAAATCTGACCCGGCCGGTGCGCCTGCTCGTCGAAACGCTGGCCCGCATCATCCCCAATTTCCAGCTCTTCAATGTGGCCGACCAGGTTTGGGCTCCCGGTGGCGTGGACGGCCTGCTCGCGCTGCGCGTGGGTTGCTATGCGCTCGTCTATATTTTGGTCATCGGAGCCCTCGCCGTCTACAGTTTCCGCCGTCGTGAAATTTAGCCTGTTCCTCCCCCGCTGGTGCCAGACCGGAGCCGTGGTCGCCGTCACTCTGGCGGTGACGGGTTGGACCACCCGCCTGTTGGAACAGCCCGCCTGGCAGTCCCTGCAGTCGCAGGAGCCGGCCCTGCGGCTCGACTCGTTGGGTGGCGCGCTCGGCCAGGGCATTACCGTCGGGTTGCTCGGCGGCCTGCGCGCCATCGTGGCGGATTTTGTCTTTATCGAATCTTTCACCGGCTGGGAGGATATGGATGTGCCGACCACCCAGACCGGTCTGAAGCTGACCACCGCCATCGATCCGCGACCGGTGTTCTTTTGGGATCAGGGGGGCTCGATGATTGCACACGACATGCCGTACTGGCGCATCGAAGCCGAGGGCGGACTCAACGCCGTTTCTCCCGAACGGGTCAGGATCATCGACGGTGAACAGGCCAGGATTGCAATCGATTATCTGCAGGAAGGGCTGAAATTCCATCCCGCTTCGATCAAGCTCTACCTTGACCTCGCCAACATCAGCCAAACCCGCCTGCATGATCTCGCCGCCACGGCTGAATATTACCGCCGGGCAGCCAGCCTGTCCCGGCCGTCCTGGTTCTGCGCCCGCATGTATGCCCGAACCTTGATCGTCCTCCATCATGAGCGGCAGGCCTACGAGTGGCTGGTCCAGCTCTACCCCAGGCTGCCCAAGCCGCCCGGTGCGCCCGGGTATGATAAGATGCCCAAAAACCGCCCCCCTCCCGACGACCAGGTAATTAACGAGGCCGCGGCTGATACGGTGCTCGAACTCATCCGCGAGCTGGAAAAACAGCTGATGATCCCGCCGGATAAATCCTTTCATCCCTGAGCGGACATTGGCGCGGCCCGGCGGCATTTGGGCTTGCGCGCAACCCGGCGGTTTCCGAGTGTGACCTTCCGCCAAATGCCAACGCCCGTGCCGCAAGACCACTTGCATCCCATTTTTGACCGCGTGCTTGACCGTGCCACCAAGGAGGCCCGACTCCACCAACATGGCCGGGTGCTGTGGTTGTATGGCTTGTCCGGGTCGGGCAAAAGCACGCTGGCGGTCGCCCTAGAACGGAAGCTGCATGCGGAAGGCTTCACCACCCATCTGCTGGATGGCGACAATGTCCGCACCGGTCTCAATCGCGACCTTGGCTTCACCGATCCCGATCGCACGGAGAACATCCGGCGCGTGGCCGAGGTGGCGAAACTGTTTGCCTCGGCCGGCGTGGTCGTCATCTGCGCGTTCATCACCCCGTTGCGGGCCCAGCGCCGGCTCGCCCGCGAAATCATCGGAACGGCTGATTTCATGGAAATTTACATTGCCGCCTCGTTTGCCACCTGCGCCCGGCGCGACCCCAAGGGCCTTTATGCCAAGGCCAGCACGGGGGCAGTCGCCCAATTCACCGGCCGCGACTCGGCCTTTGAACCGCCCGCTGATGGCGAACCCGGGCTTGTCCTTGATACTGAAACCGCCACGGCCGAGGCCACGCTGGCCCGGCTGCACGGGGCGGTCGTGCCCCGCCTCCGCCTTTGAGCCCCGCCCACCATTCATGAGTTCCTACAATCTCACCCACCTCGCCCAGCTCGAGCATGAGGCGATATTCATCATGCGCGAGGTCGCGGCCCAGTTCGAGCGGCCCGCCCTGCTCTTTTCCGGCGGCAAGGATTCCATTGTCATGGTCAAGCTCGCGCAAAAGGCCTTCTGGCCCGCAAAGTTCCCGTTTCCGCTCGTCCACATCGACACCGGGCACAATTTTCCCGAAACCATCGCTTTCCGCGACCAGCTGGTCGCCGAGACCAAGTCCCGGCTGATCGTCCGGTATGTCGCGGACTCGATCAAGGCCGGCCGCGCGGTCGAGGAAAAGGGCCCGAACCCTTCACGCAACTCGCTGCAAACGGTGACACTCGTCGACACCATTGAGGAGCTCAAATATGACGCCTGCCTCGGCGGTGCGCGCCGGGACGAGGAAAAGGCCCGGGCGAAGGAGCGGATTTTCTCCGCCCGGGACGAGTTCGGCCAATGGGATCCCAAAAACCAGCGCCCGGAGCTATGGAACCTGTTCAACGGCCGCAAGCACGTCGGGGAGAACTTCCGGGTCTTTCCGCTCTCCAACTGGACCGAGATGGATGTCTGGCAGTACATCGCCCGGGAACAACTGGCCATCCCCTCGATCTATTTTTCCCATGACCGCGAGGTCGTGAACCGCAACGGCGTGCTGCTCGCCAAATCACCCTGGATCACACTGCTGCCCGGTGAGAAATACGAGCAGAAACGGGTGCGGTTCCGCACGGTGGGTGATGCCACCTGCACCGGGTCCGTGCTGAGCACGGCCAGCACGCTGGCGGAGATCATCCAGGAGGTGGCCAGCGCGCGCCAGACCGAGCGGGGCACCCGCGCCGATGACAAGCGTTCCGACACCGCGATGGAAGATCGCAAAAAGAAAGGGTATTTCTGACCATGTCCGACTCCTCCAGCCCTGCCCACTCCGACCAGCACTACCTGTCCATGGACCTGCTCCGCTTCACCACGGCGGGCCGCGTGGACGACGGCAAGTCCACCCTCATCGGCCGCCTGCTTTATGACTCGAAAGCCATTTTCGAGGATCAGCTCGAGGCCATTGAACGGGCCACCGAACAGCGCGGCGAGGAGACCCTCAACCTTTCCCTGCTGACCGACGGCCTGCGGGCCGAGCGCGAGCAGGGGATCACCATCGATGTCGCCTACCGGTATTTCGCGACCCCCCGGCGCAAGTTTATTGTCGCCGACACTCCTGGCCATATCCAGTACACCCGCAACATGGTGACCGGCGCGTCCACCGCCAACCTCGCCATCGTGCTCGTCGATGCCCGCAAGGGCGTGATAGAGCAGACCTGCCGGCACTCGTTCATCGCCTCACTACTCCGCATCCCCCACCTGGTCGTCGCCATCAACAAGATGGACCTCGTCAACTGGTCCGAGGCGCGCTATAACGAGATCGTGGCCCAGTTTTCCGAGTTCGCCTCGCGGCTGGAGATTCCGGACATCAAGTTCATCCCCATCTCGGCCCTGCATGGGGACAATGTCGTCGATAAATCGGCCAAGTCCCCCTGGTATCAGGGTGGTGCTCTGCTCTACACGCTGGAGACCGTCTATATTGGCAGCGACCACAACCACATTGATGCCCGCTTCCCCGTCCAGACGGTCATCCGCCCCAATAACGACACCCATCATGATTTTCGCGGTTTTGCCGGCCGCGTGGCCGGCGGGGTCTTCAAGCCGGGCGATGAGATCGTTGCCCAGCCGTCCGGCCTCACGTCGCGCATCACCGCCCTCCATGGCCCGGAAGGCCAGCTGACGGAGGCGTTCTCGCCCATGTCGGTGGTGATGACCCTGGCCGATGAGATCGACATCTCGCGGGGTGACATGATCGTCAAGGCCAACAATCCGCCCCACGTCACCCAGGACATTGAGGCGATGTTATGCTGGTTTTCGGAAAAAAAACTCCAGCCCGGGGGCAAATATCTGGTCCGCCACACCACCCGCGAGGCGAAATGTGTGCTCAAGGCCGTCCGTTTCAAGGTCAACATCAACACCCTGCACAAGGTGGAGGGCGATCTTGACCTGGGCATGAACGACATTGGCCGCGTGCAACTGCGCACGGCCGTGCCGCTGCTGTGCGACTCCTACCAGCGCAACCGCGCCACCGGCAGCTTCATCCTGGTGGACGAGTTTACCAATGCCACCGTCGCGGCCGGGATGATCCTTTGACAATCCTGTCCTGCCTCGCTTGGGTGGTGCCTTCCTCGCCGTGATCGTCAACTACCCTCTGCTTGGTCTCGCCCTCCTTCTGCTCTGGTTTCCCCGCCAGTGGCTTCGCTTCGGCGGTTTCCGCACCGGCGGCCGTGGGAACAAACGCCAGCGCGAATGGACGCCCCGGGGCCAGCGCGAACCGGGCGACATGTCCATTTGGTGTGGCGAGGAAATCCGCAAGCCCCGCAACTGGGTTGACCTGTTTCGCGCTCTCGCCGGCAGCATCGCCGTCGGCCAGGTGGTTTTCACCCCCCCGGACCGGCCCGACAGTTTTTTCCTGCTCCTCGTTCTCACCCTCAAGGTCGCAATTTTCATCACGGCCATTCTGATCCAGACCCTGCGCTTTGAAGGCAAAGCCACCCTGTTTGCCCCGTTGTTTTATATCCAAGGACTCGCCTTCGGACTGGTCGGGCTAAAATTCCAGGTGGCCTTTTTTGCCCTCGCCGCGGTCTGGGTGCTCAACACCGTGCTCCCCTCGGCGGCGGTCTTCCTGTTTGTCTACGCCGGGCTGCTGATCTGCTTTGGCATGATCCTGGGCGACCGTTCGGGACGCAAAGAAATCGCGCTGGCCGCCGGATTGGCCTTGGTGCCTGGCCTCCTCAGCCTGATTTTCAAACGGCGGCTCGCCCAGTTTACCAAGAAGACCAAGATTGTCGAGGGCTCCTCGTCTTCCTCCGCCGCGCCCACCCCCTGAACCTTCGCCGCCGTGGAGCGCCCGTCCCAGTTGACCGTCTGGCTCGCCGCCGCCCGGCCGCGCACCCTGCCGGCCGCCGTCGCCCCCGTGCTCGTCGGATCCGCGCTCGCGTGGCGCACCCGCCAATTCGTTGCACCTGCCGCGTTGGCCTGCCTCGCCTTTGCCCTGCTGATCCAGATCGCGACCAACTTCGCCAACGACTACTTTGATTTTGTCAAAGGGGCCGACACTCCCGCGCGCGTCGGCCCGCGCCGCGCCGTCGCCGCCGGCCTCGTCCGCCCCGCCGTCATGCGCGCCGCGATGCTCGTCACGTTCGCCGTCGCGTTTCTGGTTGGGCTGGCGCTGCTGCCCTACGGCGGCTGGCCGCTGCTCGTCGTCGG
>CAIXIZ010000373.1 GCA_903919625.1 uncultured Verrucomicrobiota bacterium | reverse complement strand
TGCGGATGTCTTTCTGACCAGCGGGCGCTCCTCGATCCTGCACGACGGCGCCCGGCGGCGGCAGACCGTGACCTGTGCCCCGCCGGCCGGACAGGATGTACAATCCTTCGTGGTGGAGATGCGCGCGGCGCTGGCCAAAAAAATCACGCTGCCGACCGGGATGTATTTTGAATTTGCCGGCGCCGCCCAGGCCCAGCAAGCCGCGACCCGGGAGCTGATCCTGCACGGGGCCATTGCGTTTGTCGGCATCCTGTTGCTGCTTTCGGTCGTGCTCGGTCACTGGCGAAACCTGATGCTGGTGCTGCTCAACATGCCGCTGGCGCTCGCGGGCGGCGTGCTGGCGGTCTATGTCAGCAGCCTGTTCGGCGGCGGGGCGCTTTCGATGGGCGCGCAGGTGGGTTTTGTGACTCTTTTCGGCATCACCACGCGCAATGCCATCATGCTCATCTCGCATTATGAGCATTTGGTGAATGAAGAGGAGCAGACCTGGAATCTGGCGACCGCGATTCGCGGCGCATCCGAACGGCTCATCCCCATTTTAATGACGGCGTCGGTCACCGCCCTCGGCCTGCTGCCGTTGGCGTTGGGGAGCGGCGAGGCGGGCCGGGAAATCGAGGGACCGATGGCCCAGGTTATCCTCGGCGGTCTCATCACCTCAACCGCCCTGAATCTCCTCGTGCTGCCCACGCTTGCCTTGCGATGGGCAAAATGGCGGCAGCCAACCCTGCCGGAGGCTGCGGGCGAGGCTACTTGAGCTTGGCCAGCGCCGCGCGGGCACGTTCCTTGTCGCCCGCGTCCGAAACTTCCAGCGGGGGCAGGTCGAGGCCGAGTTGAAATTCGCGGCGCGCCTCGTCCCGCCGTCCGGCGGAGATCAGGGCGAAGCCCAGCTCGAGATGGTGGGCGGGTTGCTTGGGTGCGAGCTCGGCGGCGCGCCGGAACTGGGCGATGGCCTCGTCGAGCGACGCGGGGGGCAGACCGCCATAGACGAGGCGGAGGGCCAGTCGGTCGGCCAGCCTAAGGGCCGCGACTTCCTCATGCCAGCATGCCAGGACGTGATGGGCCCAGTCGTAGTTGGGGTCGAGCGCCAGGGCCTGCTCGGCATACTGTTTGACGAGGCGGGAGTCCTCGATCTTGACGCGGGTGCCGGCATTGAGGGCGATTTTGCCGTAGCAGATGGCGACGGAGAGGACATTGACGGCATTGTTCGGCGCCAGGGCCATGGCCCGCTGTGCGTAAGCCAGGGCGTCAGTCGCGAGCTGTTGGCGATCCTCTTTCGTGGCAGCGAGGGCCGTGCTGTCCGAAAGCTGCTGGGCAATCTTTTGCAGGATAAACGGGTCGTCCGGTTTGGCGGTATCCGCCCGGCGGAAGAAGCCGAGCGCCGTTTTGGGGTCGAGCTTGGCCTCAGCGTCCAGACCTTGCCGGACAAGCACATCGACATCGGCGGCGGCGTACCCTGCCAGCGCAGACGAAAAAAATACCAAGCCCAGCAGGATTTGCTTTAACATGGGGTGGGCGCCAAGGGAAACATGCCGGTCGATCCGGGTGAGGTGAGGAAGGCGAGAGTTGCAGCTAACAGGCAGTCAGACCGCTTGATTACGGGATCGGAGGGTCGGTTCGCGGAGGACTGACCAGCTGTTTGGCGGCGACCTCGGCCTTGACCTTGACGATGCCACGCATGACCGGCCGTAGGGCATAATAAACCAAAGGCACATAGATGGGCAACAGGATGGCCCACGCGACGATGGAATAAAAAACGCTGTCGGCGTTGTCCTTGAAATAATGGGTGAGGGCTTGGATGGGATGAGACCAAAAACTCTCGAAATATTCCTGATAAATCTTCCGGGGATGAAGCTCGAGCCGATCTCCGGTGGGCGCACGGAACAGGGTTTCACCCAGGCGGACGCAGAGGACAAAAGTTGCGACATGGACCGGCAGCAGCAGTTGGTTGAGAATCTGGATGATCGGCTGGTTCAGGCGCAGCACCAGTGCGGCAATAAAGCAGATAATTGAGGTGACCCCAAAAACCGGGAAAAGGGCGCAGGCGCTGCCGACCGCAATGGTCAGGGCGATTTTTTCCGGGGTGATGCCTTGCGTGAGCTGCACGACAATGGGGTCACGAATCCGGCGCTGCCAGATGGTGCGCGCGCGTTTGACAGCAGGCGGATGGACGGGGGCGGCGGAGGTCAAGGGGGTGTCCACTTTAAAGGAGGAAGCGGAAGGGAAGAACAGGCAAACCGCAATCCCGATCCTGCGGCGTTCTTCAGGCAAAATTGTTCGGGCCAAGTTTTCGCAGCAAAGCTGGCGTATCTCTGAGAGCGGTCACTTCCCGGTGCAGTTGACTCCCGCCCAAATACTGCTGACCTGAAGTCTCCCCCTTGGTTCCCCTGATGAATATGAAAACCTTTCTCCCCCTGTTGGTGCTGCTGGCATTGACCGCTGGTTGCGCCTCTGCTCCCTCCGCCCCTGCCGCCACTGCGCCCGCCCGCGTCTATGAGCTGCGCACCTATACCCCGACCCCGGGGAAGCTCGACATGGTGCTCGCGCGCTTTCGCGACCACACCCTGCGGCTGTTTGAGCGGCATGGGATGGTGAATGTCGGCTATTGGGTGACCACCGATCCCAAGGATGGGGCGGGCGGCAAACTCGTCTATCTGCTCGCGCATGCGAGCCGTGAGGCCGCCACCGCCTCGTGGGCGGCGTTCCGCGCCGACCCGGAATGGGTGGCCGCGAAGGCGGCGAGCGAGGCCAACGGCCCCATTGTGGACAAGACGGAGTCAGTTTTTCTCTCTCCGACAGATTTTTCGCCGATCAAATGATGGCCGCGGACGGCCGCCTGGCTTAACTGTCCTCAGCAGTCCTGGAGGAGCATCCTGCCGGGCGGCAACGACGATACCAGCGGCGGCAAAGGGTGGCGGTGAGCGCACGGCCTTTGCCGCCGGCCGGCTTCAGTCTGGCTTGCGGAAAAGGTAGTGGCTGACGAGCCATTCCTCGCCATTGCGGTAACCCCAGAGTTCGGCGCAGGCCAGGTAGAAGATCCGCCACCGGACCCACCAGGTGGTCACCTGGGCCGCGCCATAGGTGGCGGCAAACAGCCGCCGGATCTCGTCCGGGTGGGCGTCCATGTTTTGGAGCCAATGTTCGGCCGTACGTTGGTAATGTGTGCCGTTGATTTTCCAGTCGGCGACGAGCCTGAGCTCGTCCTGAAACTGCGGGAGCAAAGCATGCGAAGGCATCTGTCCGCCGGTGAAAAAGTGCCGGGACATCCAATCGGAGGCATCCCGTGCGACAAAATGATAGGCGAGCTCACGGTGGGTGAAGATGTGGACAAACAGCAGGCCGCCGGCGCGGAGCCAGCGGGCGACATTCGCCTGGAGACGCTGGTAGTTCTTCAGGTGCTCAAACATCTCAACAGACACGACGCGATCAAATGCCGCCGGGGCGAGTTCAAGCTGGTTGATGTCGCAGGTGAGGATGTGGAGATTGGTGAGACCGCGGGTCCGGGCCTCCGCCTCGATGGATTCGCGCTGGGTCCGGGAGTTGGAGACACCGGTGATCCGGGCCTGGGGAAACTTCTCGGCCAGCCAAAGTGAAAATGATCCCCAGCCGCACCCCAGTTCGAGGATCGTCTGGCCGTTGGCCAACTGGGCCCTTTCGGCATAGAGCGCGAGCATGGCCTCCTCCGCCTCAGCCAGGGTTTCGCGACCGGTCGGATACAGGCAGCCGGAGTATTTCAGCCGCGGGCCCAGGCAGAGCTGGTAAAAGCGGGTCGGCACCTCGTAGTGCTGTTCGTTGGCGGCCGCGGTCTGTTCGGCGAGCGGGCGGGTCCGGAGATCGGCGGCGTAAGCCGGAAGATCAAAACGGACGCGCTCCTCCCGCAGCCGTTGGGCGAGCAGGCGGCGGATGCCCGCACGGATCAGGGCGTCGGGGATCAGGTCGGTTTCGAGAAGGAAATCTAGCATGGGGGCGGCGGCTGTCGCGGAAACCAGGGGAAAAAGGCTGAGGTGCTCAGTTGGTACTGCCGGTAGGCCTCGCCCTTGGTGCGCAGCGCCTGTTCCTCGGTCAGCGGAATGCCGGTCACCCGGAGTAGCAGCCAGAGGATGCTGACGGGGCTGATGACCGCCAGCCAGCCATGCGGAGAGGCGAGCGCGAAAACAAGATAGGCGACCCAGACCAGCCATTCAAAAAAATAATTCGGGTGACGGCTGTAGCGCCAGAGGCCGACCTTGCAGACCCGGCCGGTGGCAGGAGACTGGCGTTTGAAGGCCGCGAGTTGAAAATCGGCCAGGGACTCACCCCCGATGGCCAGCAACCAAAGGATCGCCCCGACGATTTCCCATGACCGGAATCCGGGCCTGGGATTCAGGCAGGCGAGCAAAAACGGTCCGGCAAGCAACAAGACCGAGATGGCCTGCAATTGGAAAAAAAAGAACATTTTGAGGGTGAAATGTTCCCGCCAGTCCGATCGCAATTGGCGGTAGCGGCCATCCTCGACGGGATGCTGCCCCATCACCCGGCAATAAAGATGCAGGCCCAGCCGTGCGCTCCAGCCGACGGCCATCGCGGCAATGGCCATGCGCCGGCCAGCCCAGCCGGGCCCAAACCCGGCATAAAAAATGGCGAGAAAACCAAAGGCCCAGGCCCAGGCGATGTCCACAATGCCATAGTTGTTGATACGCTTCGCCAGCATGAACAGCAGCATAAACGTCCCGCCAAGGACTGGTAACGCGATGAGCACCAAACGCAGGGAATCCATGGCATCAAATCAACTGGGATGGCGTAAAAATTGACCCGGTGGCTGGCATGGGCGGATTAAATTGCAGCCGCAATCACAACAATTGTCCCCAGGATGGCGAGCAGAGGGCCGATGATCCCCAGGGTGGCGTCTTTGCACGTGAGGATTTCGGTCACCGGCGTTCCTGTTCGCTTCCGAGACAGCTCCCGCAGGCAATAGGACGACATGGCGATATTGCCGAGCAACATGATGGCCAGAAACCAGGCGACCCGCGCGGTCCAGGCCGTCTGCTTATAGGCCACCCAGATATAAAAAGTCAGAAATCCCCAGTACGTGTCGAACAGCGTCGCGATGAACCAGGGATGGCCAATCACGGCACGGGGCACCGCGAAGAGCGGGCAACGCAGGCTGGCCCAGCCCGTCACCCAGAGCATCGAAACCAGGATGGTGGCGAAGAGCAGTCGAAGGAGGTGAAGCATGAGGTGTCCGGGAAAGGCGGGTCAGAGGGCGAGATTGTTCGCCCGGGTGTGGAGGGTTTGCACGACGGAGATGTTGCGCATTGTGAAAGCGGCCTCGCAGTAGCAGAGGTAGTAGTGCCATTTGCGGATGAACCGGTCGTCAAAGCCGAGGGCCCGCACTTCGGGCAGCCGGCCCGTGAAATTGTCACGCCAGACGTGCAGGGTTCGGGCATAGTCGTGGCCGAGATCCGCAACTTGGTGGGGCACGAAGCCACCGGCGCGGGAAAGCTGGTCGTTGACGCGGTTGAGGGAGAGCAACAGGGAGCCGGGAAAAATGTGCTTCTGGATGAAATCCACCCCGCGCCGGAACCCATTATAGCGGACGTCGGGGCAGGTGATG
>CAIXIZ010000372.1 GCA_903919625.1 uncultured Verrucomicrobiota bacterium | reverse complement strand
GCTGGGCGTCCTCGGCGGCGACGTTGCCGGGCGAAGCCTCGAGGTGAAAAATGGCGTTGAGCACCAATTGGAGCTGCGAGCCGCGCGCCCCGAGCACGGCGTCGAAGCCGGAGTTGGTCTGGGCGAAGAGGACCTGGGACTGGGTCTTGACGACCCAGACGGTGAGCAGCAGGCCGGTCGCGAGCGCGATGCTGCCGGCGGTCACGAGCGTGGAGAGCGCGTGCTGCCGGAGCGAGCGGTAGATGAGCCGGAGCAGGGTCATGGCGCGGCCCCCTGCGCCGCCGTGCGGTTGATGGCGGCGAAATCGTGCATGGTTTCAAATGAAGCCAGCACCTGTTCGTCGTGGCTCACGAGGAGCAGCGCGGCCCCGTTTTCGCGGCAGACCTCGCGGATGAGCGCGAGCGCCGCGCGGCCGTGATGGGTATCTAAGTTGCCGGTCGGCTCATCGGCGAGGACGAGCTTGGGGCGGTTGGCCAAGGCGCGGGCGACCGCGACGCGCTGCTGCTGGCCGGTGGAAAGCTGGCGCGGCCGGTGGGAGAGTTTGCCCCCGAGTCCGACGCGCCCGAGCAGGGCCGTGGCATGCGCCCGGTCGACCCCGCGGCCAAACGCCATGCCGAGCAGCACGTTTTCCAGGACGGTATGGCCCTGCAGCAGGTTAAACGTCTGAAAAATATAGCCGAGAGTCTCGGCGCGCAGTCGGTCGCGCTGGGCCTCGCCCAGGCGTGCCAGGTTGCGGCCATCGAGCAAAAGTTCGCCCGCGTCGGCCGAAAGCAGTCCGGCAATGAGATGGAGAAACGTAGTTTTACCGCTGCCGCTCTCCCCGCGCAACGCGACTTGGGCGCCGGCTGCGAGGTCAAACTCCGCCACGTCCACGACCTGCACCCGCCCACCTTCGGGTGAGTCGAAGGACTTTTTCAGGCCGCGCACGCTCAGCAGCGGGGCAGGGGAGGATGGGCTCATGGCGGGGAGAATGCTGGACGGGTGGCGGAAGGCGAGCGTATGCGGCACGAAGCATAGCAAAGTTGTCAACCGCCCAAATCGCACGAATCAACCCTGAGGCTGACATCAGCCAAACCATGCAGAGCTTTTACCACGAATTTCACGGATACCGATCTCAATCATGGCTGGATCACTCCGGTTTTATCCGGGTCCATCCGTGCCATCTATGGTTAACTCCGGTTGCCCGATCCGAGCTCAGGCAAAACGCCGGCCAAACAAATATGCTAAGAAATTAGCAAAGAATGCTTGCGCAATTCAAACAGGTATGCTAGAAAGCTAGCATGACATCGAAATCCGTGCATCTCACCCGGCGCGAGCGCCAGATTATGGACGTCATCTACGCGCGGGGCGAGGCGACCGCCGCCGAGGTGCAGGCCGCCTTGCCGGATGCCCCTGGCTATTCGGCGGTCCGCGCGTTGCTGCGCATCCTGGAGGACAAGGGCTTTCTCCGGCACCGGGAGGACGGCCCCCGCTACCGTTTCCGGCCCACCCAGGCTCCGGCCCAGGCCCGGCGCTCCGCGCTCAAGCAGGTGGTAAATTCATTTTTCGAAGGCTCGCTCGCCAATGCCGTCGCGGCGCTGGTGGACACCGCCGACGAACAGCTGCCTCCCGAGGAACTAAGCCGCCTCGAAGCCATCATCAAAAAAGCCAAAGCCAAATAATCCCATGAACCCCACCGCCCAACTCCTCCTGTTTGCCGATCTCATGTTGAAGAGCACCCTGGTGCTTGCGTTTGCGTTGCTCGCCGCCCGCCGTTGGCAAGGTGCCTCGGCGGCCAACCGCCATCTGGTCTGGCTCGCGGCCTTTGCCGTGCTGTTGCTGGTCCCGTTCACCCGGATGTATCCGCCCCATTGGTCGTGGCGGCTCGTCCAGGCTGCCGCGCCCGTCGTCGCGCCGGCCGTTCCCCGCCTTGTTTCGGAGCCGACGGTGATGAATACCCTTCCGGCTTCGTCCACCCACTTGGTCAAGGTGACAACCTCGATCACAACCGCACCGGAACCGCCGAGCCCCACCGGCGGCCCGGTGCGGTTCGTGCTCGGAAATGGCCTGCTGCTGGCCTGGTTGGCCGGCGCATTGGTGGTGCTCATACGGCTGCTGGCGGGGGCGGCGCAATTATGGCGGTGGAAGCGGCACAGCCTGCCTCTGGGGGACGCTCGCACCCAGGCGCTTGCCCGTCAAATCGCCGCCGAGTACCGGTTGTCGCGTCTGGTGGAGCTGCGCACCCTGGCATCCTGCCGGGTTCCCATGACCTGGGGGACGCTGCGCCCGGTCGTGTTGCTGCCGGCCGAAGCCGAGGTTTGGCCGGCCGCGCGCCTTGCCCTCGTGTTGCGGCATGAACTGGGCCATATCGCCCGGCACGACTGCCTCACCCGTCTCCTGACCCAATTTGCCACCGCCCTCTACTGGCCCAATCCGCTGGTGTGGCTGGCGGCGCGGATCATGCGGCTGACGCAGGAGCAGGCCTGTGACGATCTCGTCCTTGCCGCCGGCACGCCGGCCGAGACCTACGCGCTGGAACTTGTCGCCTCGACGCGCCACCTGCAAGGCCGGGCCCAGCCTGCCCCCGCCGTGGCCATGGGAGAGCCTTCCACGCTCGGGCGGCGCATTGAAAGCATCATCGGTCCGTCGCGCGACCGCCGGCCATTCTCGCGGGTGAAGGCCGGCCTGATCTCGGCACTGGCAGCGGTCGCACTCATTGGTTTCGCTTCGGTGCAACTGCGCGGTGCGGATGAGACCAAACCTGCCCAGTCGAATCCCGGAGCTTCACCAGCTGCAGCGGTCTCCTCCGACACCCCAACCAAGGCACCCAAAACGACGACAACCTTGGCCAATGCGGCTCGCAGCCAGCCGGTGCAGGTCGCGATCGAAGCCACATTTATCAAGGTCGGACAGGGTGAGTTTGAGTTTAAGGATCTCAGTCAGTACGGTGCAGCGAGTTCGGGCCCTGGAAAACCGGGCGAAAATCAATGGATTGGCCGGCTGGATGTCCCTGCTGTGTTACAGGTGCTCGCGCGGAAACCGGGTTACGAAATGGTGAGCAAGCCGGCCATCAGCATACTGTCGGGCAATATGACGAAGATGATGGTGGCTCAGGAACTGCGCTATCCGCAGTCTTATAGTGAGACCGGTGCGCCCCAGGAGTTCACCACCCGCAGCATCGGTGTCGAACTGTTGGGCACACCCGTAGTGGAAGACGATGGCCATACCATCGATTTTGATCTTTCGGCCCACATGACCGATTTTGATGGTTTCATCCAATATGGAGAGAAAAATATTCAGCCACTGATTTCGGTCCGCGAAATGACGACAAAAGTGTCGCTGCAAGATGGGGCGACCCTCATCATGGGCGGCCTGACGCTGTCCGAGAAAAAAACTGGTGGTGATGTCCCAACCATGGGGGGCATTGAAAAACTCCTCAAAGGCAATGGCGACAGCACGACGAAGCGGACACTGGTGATTTTCATCACCCTTCGCATCGTGAAGCAGGATGAGGTCGCGAAGAAGTGACCGGGTCACTCGCAACCTGATTCCTGACATTCGCACTCAGGTTTTGCTGCGAAATGCGGGCAGGATGATTTCCCCCCGCGGCAACGCCGTTGGCACCCAACCTACTGTGAGGGGTGAAGCAGCACCTCTGAGGTTCGCAAAATAACCCGGCAACTTTGCCGCAGATTCCCGCTTCTCCCGAAGCGGGCTACGCGGAGAATATAGCCCAATAGCTCGGGAGAGCCGGGACGGATCGTGCATCATCCTATTTTGCAAGACACACTTATCGCGATCTTTAAGGTTTGAATTGCCCAAGGTTTCCCATAGCGTCAGGGGGTTCCCTTCTGGCACGATCCTGCTGTTCCCGCCCAATCTAGGTCTTGTCTAGTCGCCACTCCCCCGACCATGCAATCACCTCTCCGCCTGCTGAAGGAACGCGTTTGTATCGGGATCCGCCTCATCGGCTTCTCCTTGCTGGTGCTATTCACGAATAGTGCAGGCTTGCAGGCACAGACCGCGTCCACCAAGCCGGTGCAAATTGCACTAGTGGCGAGCATTATCGAGGTGCCCGAGAGCACGTTAAACGATCCCGACCTCAGCAAATATGTGATCCGGCCGCCGTCGATGCCTCCGGTCATTCCCAGGGCGCCTCCACTTGGAGGCAAGGCTCTTCCCGCCAACAGCACGCCAATCGTGCGTTTCGATGCGCTTCCTCTGCTCATGCAGAAAACCGGTACCAGGTTGCTGGACACTCCTAAAGCAACCCTCAATTCGGGTGAGTCAGGCGACTTGAACGCGACTGAAGATGTGCTCTATCCGCATATATTTATGGAGAAACGCAGCAAAGCCAGTCAGTCTCCCACCGTACCAGTTGCACCGGGAACGACGCAGGAGTTTGCCACCCAGAAAATCGGCGTGGAGCTTCAAGCCACCCCGACGGTGTCGACTGATGGCCATACCATCACTTTGGTGCTACGGCACCGGATCATGACGTTTGAGGGCTACGTTGAATTCGGTGGCCAAAGTGTATCTATCATGGCTGGTGGTGGCCGCATTATTGCTCTTCGTCGCCGATGTGGCCGCCCGCCGCTGGCCGGAAAACGAAGGCAAACGTGCTGCGCGTTGATGGCCGTGCTTCTGGCGGGGTGGGACGGGTGGCGGTGGGCGCGGGCTCAATCGCGAGCTTGCGGTATCGCCGCCGGCAACTGGCAGTGCTCCCGGATTGTGCTACGGGGTAAAACTGTGGCAGCCTGCCGGTTGCTGCCCATGATGAAACGCACCCTTACGCCGGAGTTGCTGGACGCGATGCCGCCGGATGATCCGGCGGCGCGGCATTCGCGGCGTGATTTAAGGGTGTTTAATGCTGTGCTGGGCAACACACGCTGGTTCCGCCGCACCTTGCCGCCGTTGGTACGGCCCGGTGAACGGGTGCTGGAGATTGGCGCCGGCACGGGTGAGCTGGGCTTAAGTCTTTTGCGGGCCGGACTCAGGGTGGACGGCTTGGATCGGGCGCCATCTCCTGCCGGATCAGCTTGGCCGGCCGGCGCCCGCTGGCACCAGGCTGATGCGCTGGCTTTTGACCGGTGGGGAGAATATGAAATTGTGATTGGCAACCTAATATTTCATCACTTCGACGCGGTGGATTTGCGTAAACTTGGCCAACAGATCACGGAGCACACGCGTGTGATCGTCGCGGGCGAGCTCAAGCGCGGGCGGACTTTCCAGTGGCTTTTTGCGGGGCTTTGCCGGCTGGTGCGCGCGAATGCAGTCAGCCGTCACGACGGGCGGGTGAGCATCGCGGCCGGGTTTTGCCGTGACGAGCTCCCGGAGTTGCTCGGGCTGGACCCTGCGATCTGGCATTGGCAGGTCACGACCACCTTGTTCGGAACATACCGGCTGGTGGCGCAGCGGCGCGAATGACCATGCCGCGGGAAATTGAAATCATCGGTGGCGGTCTCGCCGGTCTGTCCCTGGGCCTGGCCTTGCGGCGGGCGGGCGTGACCGTGACCGTCTACGAGGCCGGCCATTATCCCCGTCACCGGGTGTGCGGGGAATTTATCACCGGGCTGGATGGGGTGACGATTGGGCGGCTGGGGCTGGCTCCGCTGCTTGCCGACGCCGGCCAGCTGTACGAGGTGGGCTGGTATTTTCAGGAACGGGAAATCCGACAGCAACGGCTGCCCGTGCCCGCGCTCGCGCTGAGCCGGCACACGCTCGATGCCCGGCTGGCGGCGGCCTTCACGGCGGCGGGCGGGCAGCTCCACCCCGGCACTCGCATAGACCCAGCCGAAGCGCCGGAGGGTCGGGTGTTTTCCACGGGTCGCCGCCGTGCGACCGCCTCGCCGTGGCTTGGGCTCAAGCTGCACACGCGCGGGCTGCGGCTCACCAGCGAGCTGGAGTTTCATCTCGGCGACGAGGCCTATGTGGGGCTTTGCCCGGTGGAGGACGGGCGGGTCAATGTCTGCGGGCTCTTCCGGCAGCGCGCCGACGTGAGCGGCAACCGTGAGACGGTGCTGCCGGCCTATTTGCGCGCGACGGGGCTCGACGCGCTCGCGGCGCGGCTGGCGGAGGTGGAAATTTGCGCCGAGTCATGCTCGGCGGTGGCGGGCGTGAACTTTGACCGGAGCGGAATTTCGGACGGACGGCTGAATCTTGGCGACACATTTGCGATGATCCCGCCGTTCACCGGCAACGGCATGGCGATGGCGTTCCAGAGCGCGGAGCTGGCGCTCGACCCGCTGCTTGCGTGGACCCGCGGGGAGGCGGCGTGGGCGGGGACGGTGCAGGTGACACATGCGGCGTTGGGCAGAAAATTTGCCCGGCGGCTCGCGGTGGCGGACGCGGCGCATCCGTTTTTGTCCTCACCGCCCCGGCAACGCTGGTTGGCGGCGGCGGCGCGGGTGCGGATGCTGCCGTTGCAATTGCTTTACGGCCTGCTGCACTAAAGCTTCCTCCCTCCAATGTATCTCCATGCTCTCGCCACGGCCGTGCCACCGGCCACCTTCACGCAGGCGAAGTGCTGGGAGATCATCCAGCATTCGCCGGCGCTCCAGCGCCTGAACCGCCGCACCCAGCTCATCTTGCGCACCATCCTCAAGGGTGACAGCGGCATCACCACGCGGCATTTCGCCGTGCCGGGGATCGAGGGGGTGTTTGATCTCACTTCCGACCAGCTGAACGCCGCCTATCGGGCGGAAGCGCCACGCCTGGCGGGCCATGCCCTCACGGCCGCGCTCGCGCAGGCGGGTGTCACGGTGGGTGAGGTGGACGCGTTGCTCGTCTGTACCTGCACTGGCTACCTGTGCCCCGGCGTGAGCAGCTACGTGGCCGAGCAGCTGGGGCTGCGGACAGATGTTTTTCTGCAAGACCTCGTGGGCCTCGGCTGCGGCGCGGCGATTCCCATGCTGCGCGCGGCGCAGGGGGTGCTGGCGGCGAAGCCGGACGCGGTGGTGGTATGCGTGGCGGTGGAGATTTGCTCGGCGGCGTTTTACCTCGACGACGACCCCGGCGTGATCATCAGCGCGTGTCTGTTCAGTGACGGGGCGGCGGCGAGCGTCTGGCGCAGCACACCGGGACCGGGCGGGCTGCGCTGCCACAGCTTTGACACGCTGCACCTGCCGGCGGACCGCGACCGTCTGCGATTTGAACAACGTGACGGCAAGCTGCGCAACCTGCTCGACTCCGCAGTGCCGTCGCTTGCGGCGGGCGCGGTGGCGCGGCTGTTCGCGGCGGCACAGGCCCGGCTACCCTCGTGCCCGATCCGCAAGGTGATCGCGCATCCCGGCGGGCGCGATGTGCTCGACGCGCTGGAGGCGG
>CAIXIZ010000371.1 GCA_903919625.1 uncultured Verrucomicrobiota bacterium | reverse complement strand
CTCGCGCGTAACCTCGCCAGAGTTGAAGCGAAAAGACGCCAAGCGGCGAAGATTGAAAACAAGCCGTTCTGGTTTCGTTGCTCCGCACCTATGCAGCTTTGCGTCTTTGCGCTTCACTTCCCCGCCGCCACCAGCGCGAGGCGGAAGCCGAGCGTGCCCCGGTAGCCGTCACGGTTGTTGGTCGTGCCCCAGCGGTTCGTATAGCCCGTGTTGTGCGTGCCCGTGCCGCTGAAACTGTTGCCGCGGATGTTGCGGATCGCCCGGGAGAGATCCGCCGGCTCCGGGCCGACGTAGTCGGTCACGCTGTTGCCGGGATACGGACCGTACCAGTCCTGGCACCATTCCCAGACATTCCCGATCATGTCGTAAAAACCCCAGACATTGGGCTTTTTTAACGCGACCGGATGGAGCTTCATGCCGCTGTTGCCGCCGTGCCAGGCGACCTCGTCGGGATTCGCCTCGTCCACCTTGCCGGTGCCGGCCTTGTTGGCGTATTCCCACTGCGCCTCAGTCGGCAGGGAGTAAATGTAACCCGCCGGCAGCCGGCCCGCCGCACGCTCGCGCTGCGTGAGCCAGGCACAGAACGCCTGCGTGTCGTCCCAGTTCACCCCCGACACCGGCAGATTTTCGTCCGGTTTTTCCACCCGGCCGGGATTGCGCCAACTCGTGCCCGGCTGCTTTTCATAGGATGCCGCACCGCCCACCCACGCCCACATGCCTTCACCGGTGATTTCCGGCTTCGTCCGGTAACCCGTGGCGTCGGCAAACTGCCGCCACTGCGCGATGGTAACCTCGGTCGCACCGAGCCAGAAGGGCTTGGTCAATGTCACTTGCGTGAGGGCGTTTTCGTCCGACTCCGAGCCGTTGCCCGGCGGATGGCCCATGACAAAGGTGCCGGGCTGAACTTTGATCAGGGTCAGGTTGAGTCCAGGAAGGACGATCGGTCCCTTGGTGTTGTCTGCGGTGGGCGCGGACATGCAGCCAGTCAAGAAGAGCAAAAAGCCGGCGGCGAGCAGCCTGGCGCGGACAACGACTGGTGGTTGGCAAACCTTGCCGGCGACGTTTGCCTGGCACAGACGGGAACCAAAATAAGCATGGGGCATGGTGAACAGGGGTTGGGCTAACTTCGCTCTGCCGCGATGCCGGTGGCAAGGGAGTTATTTTCTGCAAACTTACGGCATTCCGAGCTCGCGGCGGGCCCAGATGACCAGGGGTTGGGTTTGGTCTTTTTCCTGCGCAACGAGCTGTTGGAGTTCATTGAGCGGCTTGCCGGACGAAAAGTTCAGGCTGCCGGTATCATCGAGTTTGCATCGGGCCAGGGCCTCCGCCAAGTCAGGCAGCCAGCCCGGTCCGGGCTGGTCGGCAAACAGCACGACTTTGACCCTTTTTTCCGCATCTATGATCAGGAGCCGTTTCCCATCGGGTGATAACGCCACACTTTCACCCAGTGCCGGAACCGAGACCGGCAGACCCGTGGTGGTGTCCCAGATTCGTGCACTCGCAGGGGCCGTCGCATCCAACCGGCCTTCCGTCACCACCCAGCGTCCATCGGGGCTGAAGGAGGCGGCAAAGGGGGGTTGCAACTGGGGGGGCATAGCAGGGTCCACCGCATGGTCTGGCTGGATGAGCGCCGACAGCGGATCACCGGTCTCGGCATCCCATACCCGCGCGGCCCTTTCCTGGCGGCTGAAGGTCAATACGCGTTTGCCGTCAGGACTGACCACCGCCGAGAAGCCGCTGGCATTCTCGCCCTGCGAGATGGCTGCGGCCAGCACCGGTTCGCCGGTGTTCGCGTCCCAAAGCCGGGCCTGGCCGTTGTTCGAAGTGGTGACAACCATCTTGCCGTCTGGGCTGAATCCGGAGGAACTGACCTGGCCGGTTATCTTGGCCATTTCGAGCACCACCTCGCCGGTGGTGGCATCCCACAGGCGGACATCCGCCGGTTGGCCTGAGGTGAGGATGCGACGGCCGTCGGGGCTATAAACGGCCGAGGACACCGGAGCCTCCTCAAGTGACTTCAGGGCGGGAACCGGCTGGCCGGTGGCGGCATCACGAATCCGGGCGAATCGGCCCGCACGAGACACCAAAATATGCCGGCCATCGGCGCTGAAAGCCAGGGAGCCGCTACGTGACACCGGCTGTCCCCGCCCGAAGGCATTGCCACTCCCTCGGGCTCCCGGACCCCCGACAGTTGCCAGGGTGATGGAATCGAACAACGGACGGCCTGACGCCGCGTCCCACACGCGCAACGCGTTGTCCTGGGTCAGGGTCGCAAGACGCGTTCCGTCGGGACTGAACACCGCCTGGTGCACCGGCTGGTCGTGAACCATCGGGGCGGATAACGCGTGTCCGGTGGTCGCATCCCACGTGCGAACGGTATCATCAGCCGTGACCGTTGCAATCATGCGTCCATCGTGGCTCCAGCCCGCCATAGTGACGGCCCCGGCTTCGGATAACGAGAGCAGGAGCGCGGGATTTTCGGGAAATTCCCAGGTCTCCTCTGCCGCATTTGCCCGCCCACGGCTGTTGGAAACCGATTCGAGCCAGGTTGTCGTGAGCAGGCGGGTGTTGGTAACGGAAAATGTGCCTTTGGTAACATCGCTGGCATGGCGCAGCGGCTCAGACAGAGGCACGGACGGGGATAGCGTGGAGGTGCTGACCGTATAGAGGCGGACTGCATTTTCATATGGCAACGGTTTCAAAATCCACTTTCCGTCCGGTGAGGTGGCCACCCATTGGCTATTCCCCCGGTTGGGCCCACCCCTGCCTCGCGGTCCACCTGGCTGGCCGATACTCCCTCTGGGGGGTGGGGGCGCGCCCTTGGCCGTCTGGACGCCCTCCGTCAGCGGCACCAGCCACGCCCGATTCGTCAGCAGCGAGGCCAACAATGTCAAAGCCGCACGGTCATCGGGTGCGGCCATCAGGGCACGAACGAGATGGGCAACCGCCTCGGGATCCCGGTCGTCCGCGATGAGATCGAGCGCGACGAGAAAGTCTGCATGGCTCAAGGCGAGCTGGGTCTTGGCATGGGCGGCCTGGGCAAGCTCAGTCTGCTCCTCAGCCAGACGGCGGGCCGCACGTTCGCTCAGATAGTACCGCAAGGCCGCGCCAAAGCCGATGATGAGGGCCAGACTCACGGCCGAGGCCGTGACAAAAACCGCCCGGTGACGGCGCGCCAGCTTCTGGAGCAAATACCATTTGCCGGGGGGCCGGGCGGTGATCGGCTCGTTATGCAGATAGCGGCCGATGTCATCGGCGAGCGCGCTGGCCGAGTCATAGCGGCGGGCGCGGTCCTTCTCGAGACAGCGCATGACAATCCAGTCGAGGTCTCCCCGGACGCCCGACACGAGCCGGGAGACATCGGTGCTGCGCTGGCTGGCGCGGGCGGCAAGCGTAGCGGCGGACAGGGTGGCCAGCAAAGCAGAGGGCCGGGCCGGCTCGACTTCGCGGATGAGACGGCGGACTTCGTCCACTCCGGCGGAATGCAAGTGCTCCGGATTGAGCGGCGGCTGGCCGGTCAGCAGCTCGTAAAGCAACACGCCGAGACTGTAGACATCGGAGCGCGTATCAATGTCAGCCCCGCCCAGCCCGGCCTGTTCCGGGCTCATGTAGGCGGGGGTGCCGACAAACTGCTCGTATGCGGTGAACTGCGTCTGATTGGTGAGACGGCCCGCCGTGGCCTTGGCGATGCCGAAGTCGATCACCTTGGGCACCGGCAGACCGTCATGTTGCGCCACCAGGATGTTCGAGGGCTTGAGATCGCGATGGATGACCCCCTTCTGGTGCGCATGCTGGACCGCCTGGCAAATCTGGACAAACAGGTGCAGCCGGGCGGCTGGATTGAGCCGGTGCTCGTCACAAAACCTGGTGATCGGCTCGCCGCGCACGAGCTCCATGACAAAATAGGGCCG
>CAIXIZ010000370.1 GCA_903919625.1 uncultured Verrucomicrobiota bacterium | reverse complement strand
GTCTATATTGTCCAATCCACCTGCACCCCCACCAACCATCATATCATGGAACTGCTGATCATGATCGATGCCGCCAAGCGTGCCTCGGCCAAACGGATCACGGCCGTGATGCCTTTCTACGGCTATGCCCGGCAGGATCGCAAGGATCAGCCCCGCGTTCCGATCACGGCCAAGCTGGTCGCCAATATCCTGACCGCCGCAGGGGCCAATCGCATTCTGACCATGGATCTGCATTCGCAGCAAATCCAGGGTTTCTTCGACATTCCGGTCGATCACCTCTTCGCGTCTCCCGTTTTTTTCAAATATTTTGAGACCATTCGCTGCGACAACCTGGTGGTCGTGTCGCCGGATGTGGGGGGCATGAAGATGGCCGCCGCGTATGCCAACCTGCTGGGCACCGGACTTGGCATGGTCTGGAAAAAGCGCACCAGCGCCACAACGGTTGAGCCGGTCAACATTGTCGGTGAAGTGGCGGGCAAGGACGTCCTCATCGTGGATGACATCACGGAGACCGCCGGCACCCTGGTCAATGCGGCCAAACTCCTGCGCGCCCATGGCGCCGTCAGCGTCCGGGCCGCGGTCAGCCATGCGTTGCTCAACTCGCTCGCCTATGAGCGGCTTGCGGCCGGCGACATTGATGAGCTCATCACGACCAATTCCATCCCGGTTGAACCGCGCAACCTGCCAATTCGGGTGCTGAATATCGCCAACCTGCTTGCCGATGCCATTGTCCGCATCCATTCCAATGAAAGTGTGACCAGCCTGTTTAAAATCAAAGGGTTTTGAGCTTGGATCCCGGCCCGCGCTGCCGGGGGTTGGCCGGCCTCGGATCAAAACCGCATTTGCCATGCGCCGTAACTCATTCCAGTCTCACTCCGTCATCACCTCCATGCCTGCTCATGTTCCATTCCGTGTTCTGGCGCTTTGTGCGTTGCTGGTTTGCCGGCCCGGCCAGCCTCTGCGCGCGGCTGAAAAATCCCCGCCACCTCCGGCCATGCCTTTGCTCAAGCTGGACGGGTCGGTGCTGGGCACAACAGTTGGCGGACGGGTTGCCAGCTATGCGGACGTGCTGGAACCGGTGCAGCAAGCCGTCGTTTCCATTCATTCCACGATGACGGTGCGCCGTCCGTCCGGCTTTCGGCGTGGTGGCTCCGCTCCACCGCGCAAACGGGAGGGGCTCGGATCCGGGGTGATTGTTTCGCCCGATGGCTTTATTATCACCAACAATCATGTCGTGGACGGTGCCGATGAGCTCTCGGTCAGTCTCACGGACAACCGGGAGTTCAAGGCCAGGATCATCGGGGCCGATGACAAAACCGACATCGCGGTGATCAAGATCGAGGCCAGCAAGCTTCCCTCCGTCACCTTGGCCGACAGTGACAAAATCCGGGTCGGTGACATTGTCTTCGCGATCGGGAACCCGCTCGGTGTCGGCCAGACCGTCACAAGCGGAATTGTCTCCGCCAAAGGCCGGACCGAGCTGGGCATTCTTGATGACGTCGACGGCTATGAGGATTTCATTCAGACGGACGCCGCCATCAACATGGGCAATTCCGGCGGGGCCCTGATCGATGCCAAAGGCCGTCTGGTCGGAATCAACAGCGCCATTATCTCCCCTTCCGATGGCAGCATTGGCATCGGATTTGCCATTCCCGTCAACCTTGCCGCGAGCATCATGCACAGCCTGGTGGAAAACGGCGGCCAAGTTCCGCGCGGCTATCTCGGCGTTTCCAGCGAGACCCTGACGGCTGATCAGGCGGACAGCCTCAAGCTGCCGCACGACACCCATGGCGTGAAGGTAACGGATGTCTCCGCGGACAGTCCCGCCGCCAAGGCCGGCCTCAAACCGGATGACGTGATCATCGCCATCAACGAGCATGCGGTCGCCTCGCTCCCCGACCTGCGCCTGACCATTGCCCAAATCGCTCCCGGCAGCATGGCCGTGATCAAATTTATGCGTTTGGGCCAGGAAAAAAGCCAAAAGGTCAGCCTGGCCCGGCTCGATGAAACCATCAATGATCTGCTCCCTGGGGTGCGGGTGGTGCCATTTAGCACCGGGACGGCCAGTATCTTCGGCGGGCGGCGGGGCAATGGTGCCGCCCCACCCACCAGCGGCCTCGTCATTTCTGCGGTCAAAAGCAGTTCGGCTTACGTCGACGAGCTTGTTCCCGGCCAGATCATCATGCAGATCAACCGCGCCGATGTGACCGACCTCGCTTCCGCCCGCAAGCTCATCAGGCCGGGGGCCAATGTCTTCTCGATTTATTACCGGAGCAATGCCGCGGACGTGACCATTACCGTGCGGTGAACCTCATGGAGTGGCGTCGTCGACAAACACGGCCACGGCCGTGGCGTTGTCATTGCCCCCGCGATCCAGGGCCAGATCGATCATTTTGCGCAAAAAATCGGCCGGGGGCAGCTTTTGGCCGGCCAATCCGACAAGCTCCTCGTCGGAGACCAGCCGGGTGATGCCATCGGTCAAAAAAAGGTAGCATTCACCGGAGGTCAGCGGACGTTCCACCGTGTCGACCTCGAGGGGAACCGGCTGTCCCACGCAGCGGGTCAACGTGTGACGGCTGCTGGGATGCAGGAGCAGGTAATCATCCGGCGTGCCTTTGCGCTTCGTTTCGTTCTCCACCGTGTGATCTTGGGTCAGCTGGGTGATGCTTCCATCATGCAAAACATAGGCGCGCGAATCTCCCACATGGGCCAGGCTCAGGTGCCCGGCCCGGAACAATCCGAAGACCACGGTGGTGCCGATGCCCATCCCCGGACTGACCAGTTCACCAAGGCGTTCGACGGCTTGGTTGGCTGCCAGCATGGCGGCGGTCAAATCTGGCTTTGCTTCACCATCAGCCTTGAACCGGTGAATGAGCGTCCGCACGGCACATTCGGCGGCTTCAGCCCCGCCGGGCAGTCCGCCCACACCGTCAGCCACCCCAAACAATCCCAATGCAGGTTGGCAGAGGTATTGGTCTTGGTTTTGCAGTCGGACTTTGCCGATGTCCGTCAGCGCAGCGGAGCGAAGTTTCATTAGGTAAAGAGCCCAGCGTGGACGAAGGCATCGTCCGGTGCAAGTGGCTTCACATAAAAGGCTGAAATTTTGCTTCCCGGTCGGATCGGGTGATTGGGGTGTGGCGGTCACCTGGCAGGCACTTAAGAAACATCCGCCCGTAAGCCTTATGTGTCACCCTTGAGTCCAGGATGGTCACCACTCCCCGGTCCTGGGCGGTGCGGATCAGGCGTCCCACCCCCTGGCGAAAGCGGATCAGCGCATCGGGCAACGTGAGTTCGTTAAATGGATTTCCCCCGTTCTCCCGGCAACGTTCCGCGCGGGCTTCCAGGATGGGATGCGTGGGCACCTCAAACGGCAGCCGGGTGATGATGACCTGGGCCAGTGCGTCGCCCGGCACATCAATCCCTGTCCAAAAACTGTCCGTGCCGAATAAAACCCCATTGCCCACCGACTGCAGCCGCCGGGTGAGCTCGGTGCGTGACCAGTCCCGCCCCTGCATGAAAAATGGCCGGCGGATGCTCGCGAACACAGGTTCCAGCGTCGCCGCCACCGCCTTCATGTCGGCGTAGCTGGTGAACAGGACTAGGGAGCCTCCGGCGGTGCGCTGCGTGCAAAACCCAATATAATCGGTCAACACGTCGAGTGCGAGCTTCGCTTCCTGTGGCGAGGGCAGCGGCACATCGGTTGCAACATAGACCCGCATGTTGCGCGCAAAGTCAAAGGGTGAGGCTTCCACCGCCGCCCGGGCGTCCGGCGCGCCCACGCGCGACGCAAACGGCTGGATGTCGCCGCTCACCGTCAGGGTCGCGCTCGTCAGCACGACAGCCGTGTCCCGCCGCAGCAGGTTCTCCCGGAGCAGAGGGGCGACTTCGATTGGCGCAGACCGTAACACCACGATGCTCTGCCGACGGCCGGAGCGCTCGGCCCAATAGACCGAGTTGGTGGCATCCGCCAGGGCAAGAAACTCCCTCAAGCCCGCCTGACACGCCTTGATCTGGTCGGCCTGCTGCTGCAGTTCGTCCCGTTCGCGCCCGTCTTCAAAACGGTCCGCCCGTCGTTTGAGTGCCAGATGGAGCGCGCCGAGCGGGGCATCAAGGCAGGGTTCAGCCACTCCCGTCTCCCGCACCCGCACGACGGATTGCTTGGTGAGCAGCCGTTCATCGACGAAGGCGAAGAACTGCCGGGCCGACTCCAAAGCGTCCGCCGCAAGCATCCGATCAGCTGGATCGCCATGCTTGGCCAGCAGGCCTTTCCGGCTTTTGGGATTGTAGAGATGCCTGAGCATCCGCTCAACGCCGATACTGCTCAGGTGCAACCCAAAGTGATCGGTGGCGACATCCGGCACCGTGTGGGCTTCGTCGAGCACGACGAGGTCATCCGCCAGCAGCACTCCCCGCGAGCCGGCCGCACCTCCGGCACCTGCCCCCAGCAGCGTGAAGAGCAAGGAGTGGTTGACGATCACCACCTGCGCGCTCCGCACCCGGGCCCGGGCCCGTTGGTAAAAACACCTCTCCCCGTCACAATGCTTGCGGGAACAACCGGCCGAATCCGCGCTGACCAGATCCCACACTTCGGGCCCCGGCGGTGGAACCAGCTCATGGCGCAAGCCCTCCTTGCTGGTCGCGGCCCAGGCGGCCACCCGCTGCAGCTCACTGTGTTCGGGCGTCGCAAACAGCTCATGTTTGTCGCGCAGCGCGGCCGCCAGCCGGGTGGGGCAGAGGTAGTTGGCCTTGCCGACGAGCACGGCGGACTTGAACCGGGTGTAAGGATCCAGCTCTGGCGCGGAGGCAAACACCTGCCGGCAAAGGGGCAGATCCTTTTGTTCCAGCTGTTCCTGCAATGCAATGGTATGGGTCGACACCACCAGCTGCCGCGACTGATCGATCGCATGGATGATGCCCGGCAGCAAATAGGCGAGCGATTTGCCCACCCCGGTACCCGCCTCAAACAGCAGCGGGACGTCATCACGCATTGCGGCCGCGACCGCGTGTGCCATCGCCTCCTGCTGTGGCCGGTGCTCCAGTTTCAGCCGGTCCGTGAGCAGCCCGTCCGCCGCAAAGATGCGGGTGGCCAGACGCGGCGCGTTGGCGGGCGGCGGCGGCGGAAGCAGCCGTTCATGTTCATTCTGCAGTCCGATCATCCCCAAGCATGGGTGCGGCGGCGCATCCGGTGCAAGGTCTGCTTGGTTGCACCCGCCGCCAATCTCTCCATGCTGCGCCGGCCGATGATGCGAACCTGGACTGAATCCCTCGCCGAGTTTCTCCGCTCCGCCCCCGGGGTCGAGGCGGTGCGGTTGGACCCGGCCGCCCGCACTTTTTCCATCGCCACCCTGGGCCAGGTGGATGCAACCACACTGCGGGCCCGGCTCGCCGAGACCCTTGCGGCCATTGAAACGCAGCTGTCCGTCCCGGCCGCCGTGCCCGCGGGCTTTACCATGCGCCGGGAGCACGGCATCACCGAGCTGGCCGGCGAAACCTGCGCCACCGCCCCAAAATTCTGGCGCTGGCGGGAGTTTTCCTGGCCCCCGGCTGAAGCGGCCGTCCCGTTGGCCGGGCCGGAGTGGAAGCCGCTCTCCTTGCTTGCGGCCGGTTGCGGCCTGGCCGGGCTCGCCGGTTGGATTGCCGGCAGGTTCTCCCTCCTCCCCGCGCCCTTTCCCGTGCTCCTGTTTAGCGTCGCGCTGATCGCCGGTGGCTGGGATGCGGCGATTGACACCTGGGGAAATCTCCGCGCCCGCCGGCTCGACATCCATTTCCTGATGCTCGCGGTTGCCCTCGGTGCGGTCTGCATCGGTGCCTGGGGTGAAGCCGTGCTGCTGCTGTTTCTGTTCTCCGCCTCCGGTGCGATGGAGGAATATGCGCTCGACCGCACGCACCGTGAGGTCAGCGCCTTGCTCAAGTCCGCGCCAAAATTTGCCACGCTCATGCTCCCCGGCGGTGGTGAGCGGGAGGTGCCCGTGGATGAACTGAAACTGGGCGACCGCGTCCTGGTGCGGCCGGGGGGCGCATTTCCGGCTGACGGCCAGATTGCCAGCGGCAAAAGTGCGAGCGATGAAGCGGCCCTCACCGGCGAATCGGTGCCGGTCGAGAAAGGCGTGGGCGACCCGGTGTTCAGCGGCACGCTCAACCTGTGGGGTGCCGTCGAATTTGAGGTGCGTCGGCTGCCGGGCGAAAGCACCCTGCAAAAGATCATCCGGCTCATCCACACCGCGCAAAAGCTGCGCGCGCCCAGTGAGCGGTTTACCGACAAATTTGGCGGCGGCTACACCCTCGCCGTGCTGGCCGGCTGTGCCGTGATGTTCCTCGTCTGGTGGCTCGGCTACGGATTGCCGGCCTTCGCCAACTCCGGTGCGCAAACCTCGGCGTTTTACCGCACCATGACCTTGTTGGTGGTGACCAGCCCCTGCGCGCTGGTGCTTTCGATTCCGTCCGCCATCCTCGCCGCCATCGCCTGGGGGGCGCGGCACGGCGTGCTCTTTCGCGGTGGCGCGGCGATCGAGAAACTGGCCGAAGTGGACGTGGTGGCGCTCGACAAAACCGGAACCCTGACCACCGGTGAGCTGGCCGTGGTCGGTTATGAGAGTTTCCCGCCCGGCCGCGAACGTGAGCTCATGGAGCTGGCCCATGCCCTGGAGTCAAAATCCCAGCATCCGTTGGGCCGCGCCATTGTCCGTGACGCGCTGGCGCACGGGGTGAAAGCGACGGGAGTTGAGAATTTCAAGTCACTTACTGGCAAAGGAGTGAGGGGGCGGGTGGGCGCGGCCCAGGTGATGCTTGGCCGTCGCGAACTCCTCGAACAGGGGCCGCTGGCCGCCTGGGCGAGAGATCTGCCTGCGGCACCGGCCGAACTGGCCGAGGTTTGGGTGCTCGGCGGGGACGTGGTGGGACGCGTTTTGCTCCGGGACGAAATTCGCAGCGCGTCGCGCGAAGTGCTCGCAGAGCTTCGCCGGGCCGGCTTGCGCACGGTGATGCTGACCGGCGACCGCCGGCAGACCGCAGAATCAGTTGCGCGCGAACTGGGCCTGGACGAGGTGCGATCCGGACTGACGCCCGAACAAAAGGTCGCCGCCATCCAGGGGCTGCGGCTAACCGGAAACAAAACCGCCATGGTCGGTGACGGGGTGAATGACGCCCCTTGCCTTGCCGCCGCCGACGTCGGTGTGGCAATGGGGGCACGGGGCAGCGACGCCGCCCTGGAGCAGGCCGAAGTCATCCTCATGCATGACCGCATTGAAAGTTTCCTGACGGCGTTGATATTGAGCCGGAGGGCGAAACGCATCATCCGCCAAAATCTCACCATCTCCCTGGGGGTCGTGGTGTTGATGGCGGTGGCGGCGGTTTTTGGCGTTGTTCCGCTGGCGGTCGGGGTCGCCGCGCATGAGGGCAGCACGGTCGTCGTCTGTCTGAATTCCTTGCGGCTGCTTTTCGGCAAGAACCGTTAAATCCACCATGCGTTTCACCCATGCACTCGTTCGCCCGCCCGGCGACAGTTTTGCCGCTGGTCTGACCACGGCGGGGCTGGGCCCGCCCGACGTCGCGCTGGCCCGGTCCCAACACCAGCGCTACCTGCATGCCTTGGAGGCGTGCGGGGTGGCGGTCCTGCGGCTGGCGCCGGACGAAAAGCATCCTGATGCGACCTTCGTCGAAGACACCGCGATTATCACGGCCCGCGGTGCCTTGCTGACGCGGCCAGGAGCAGCGGCTCGCCGGGGCGAGGTGACCGCCATTGGCCGGGCACTGGCGACCATGTTTCCGGTCATGGAGGCCATCCGGGCGCCTGGCACGCTCGATGGCGGTGATGTCTGCGACGCCGATGGTCATTTTTTCATCGGCCTATCGGACCGGACCAATGAGGATGGGGCCCGGCAACTGGCGGCCTGGCTGGCGCAGCGGGATTATGGTTCCGCCATCATCGACATCCGGACCATGCCGGGACTGTTGCACCTGAAAAGCGGGCTCGCCCATCTCCGTCACCGACGGTTACTGACGGTCAATGCCCTGGCCGGACACCCGGCATTGCAGGGCTGGGAGATTTTACGGGTGCCTCCCGACGAGGGTGAGGCCGCCAACTGCCTTGCGGTGAATCAACGCGTGCTGATCCCGGCAGGATTTCCAAAGACCGGTCACGCCCTGCGTCGTTTGGGACTCGAGATCATCGAACTGGATGTATCGGAATTCCGTAAAATGGATGGTGGCCTGAGCTGCCTTTCGTTGCGTTGGCAAATAAACCGATGGAATCGTCCCCTTGCGGGTGCCACAACAGGCGGTGGCCGGGAATGAGACGAGCCGCTCCCCCGAATCGCTGTGAGCTTGCGCGTCCAGCCCGGACGCCGTTTCGTGACCCCGCCATGTCCAGTTTTCGTCAACTCCACGCCGCCCATCCGGTCCTGCTCCTGATCGACTCGGCCTCGTCCCGCATTCAAGTTGGGTTTTGGCCGGGCGTGGGGGCAATGCCGCTTTGGTGCTCCAGCAAGGAGGATGCCGGCACGGGCCTGTTCGCCTGTGCCGGTGAGCTGCTGGAGAATGCCCGGATGCGCATTTCCGATGTTACCGGCTTTGTGTTTTGCGCCGGGCCCGGTTCTGTGCTTGGGGTGCGCACTGCCGCCATGGCGCTGCGCGTTTGGCGCGTCCTCAACCCCGTCCCCATTTATGCCTATCATAGCCTCGACCTGGTCGCCCACGCGCTTGGTGACCCGGCCATCAGCGTGATCGCCGATGCGCGCCGCGACATGTGGCATGTCGCCCGGTTGGGTGCGACTTTGGGCAGGCTTTCGACGGCCGGTCTCGCAGGGGCGCTGCTGATGCCGGAGACTTTCCGTCACTGGAAGCCGTTGCCCGACGGCGTCAGTCGTACACCCTATGACCTGGCCACGCTGCTGCCGCGTGCAGCTGATGCAGATTTGTTTCAACCCGCGCCGGAGCCGGATTCTTTCCTGCATGCGGAACCCGACTATGCCACCTGGAATGCGCAGGTTCACCAGGCTCCCGTTACGCCATGAACCCATTCGCCCCCGTTCACCGCCATCGTTGCTGGGCAGAAATCGACCTGGCGGCGCTCGACCGCAATTTGCGGCTCATCCGCGCCTCCCTGCCCCCGCATATGCGCTACGTTGCGGTCGTGAAGGCCGATGCCTACGGTCATGGCCTGCCGCAGATTGTCGCGCAGCTCATGCATTCGGGTGCGGATCTGTTTGCCGTCGCCAATCTGGCCGAGGCGGAAGCGCTGCGTGAGACCGGTCCGGACTGGCCGGTGCTGCTCCTGAGCCCGTTGTTGCCGGCCGAAGATATCCGTGCGGTTGAGCTGGATCTCGCCCTCACGGTCTCCTCGGCCGAGGAAATTGCCCGCTTCAACACCGCCGG
>CAIXIZ010000369.1 GCA_903919625.1 uncultured Verrucomicrobiota bacterium | reverse complement strand
GAGTTCGGCGATCTTGGCGTTGTTGAGGTCGTTATTCGAGTCGTTGACGAGCCGCACGGTGGAAAGGCCGGCGTCATAGCGGGCCTTTTCCTGCTCGTATTGCTGCTGGCTCAGATTGCGGGCCAGGGAGGCGGTGGCCACGCTTTCCCGGTCCGTTTCAACCGCACGGACGGCGGATCGCACCGACGCAAGCAGGTTGAGGTCAATCTGCTGCAGGTTGGTCTCGTCACTGGTGAGGGTGTTGCGCGCCTGACGGTAGCTGGCCTGGGCGGCGCGCATCCCCCACGGCAGGGTGAGGGTGAGACCGAGCTGCCAGTCGTAGCCGTGGCCGGTGAGGGATTCGGTGGCGGCGCGGTCGTAGGAAGCCTCGGTGCTGCTGAGCGCGACCGCTCCGCTGACATCCAACGAGGGGAGCAGGTTGTTCTTGGCCGTGACAAGCTCAAGGCGGGTCTGGTCGATGGCGAGCCGGGCGGCATTGAGGCTGGGCTGGCTCTCGCGCGCGAGCGCGTAGGACCTGGCCACGGAAACCTCCGGCACCGGCTCATCACCCAGCACGACAGGACCCACGGGCTGATCGAGGCCGGAGCGGCTGATGAGCACGAGCAACGCATCTTCCCGGTCGCGGACGGTCTGCCGGGCCTGGATGAGGCCCAACTCGGCATTTTTTAGCGCGACGTCGGACTGCAGCACATCGAGCTGGGTGGAAACACCGATCGCGAGCCGGTCCTGATTTTCCTTGAGCAGCTTTTGCGCGACGTCGCGGGCAAACTCCAGCACTCCGAGCTGCTCGCGGGAGAAGGCGAGGTTGTAATAGGCGGACTCGACACTGCGGACCACGGAGAGGACGGAGTCCTTCAGGCTGGAATTGGCAAGCTTGACGCCGAGCCGGGCGCGCTCCCGCGCGGCGTAGGTGACCGCCGAGCCGGCGCCTTGCAACAGGGGCTGACGGACGGTGAGGGAAAACGAGCCGTTATAGGCGGGGTTAAGCCCCCCAGTGCCAGCCTTGCTGCGGTCGAAAGTCGTGCCGGCCCCGACGTTTGCGCCGGTCGAAATCAGCTCACTGATGCCGACGCTGGTATTGGTGGTGTCCCGCAGGGAATTGGGAACCGTCTCACCCAGGATGCTTGTTTGGGAACGGGTCTTGTTCGTGCTTGCGGTGAGCGTGGGATCAAAGCCGGCATCAGCAATGATGACGGACTCCTTGGCGCTGGTGGTGGCAAGACGCTGGATAGTCAGGCTGAAATTTTGGTCGAGCGCGCGGGCGACCGCCTCATTCAGCGTGAGGGGTGGAAGGGCGGGCGCAGCGTCGGCGGATTTTGCCTCCGGGACGCTGGCCTGGACGGTGGAATTCGACGGCGTGGCGGGAGCGGCGGCGCGCACCGTGCCGGAGGCGGAAAAAAGCGCCAGACCGAGAACAATGGCGGTGGGGAGACGGGAGTGGCAAGTCATGGCAAAGCGCAAAAGGAGAGGGGATTATTGTTTCTCATATTCACCGCTGGACACGCGTTTCATCACCGTGAAACCGGCCTGCTTGGCGGAAGAAATCGAGAGCGGGGCAAGGAGCTTGGGCGCGTAAACCGCGTGGGTGGCGGCACGGGTGACGGCCTGTCCGCAGGTGGGGCAGGCGGCAAACGCTGGCTCGGCGGCGGACTGAAGCCGGTCGAAGCCGGTGCCGCAGAGTTTACAGGGTGACGAAGCGGGCGTGTAGCGGTAGAGCGGCATGCGCGCGGGCAATTCAGGGGGTCACAGCCGCGGACCTGGCATTTTCCTGCTGGACAAGCTGGGCCAGACTGGCGTTGCCGGCGTAGGCGGCGAGCTGTCGGGCCAGTTGGTTGCGGACCGCGACATATTGCGGATTGGCCGGAGTCAGGTCAGGGACTTTTTTGTCGGAAACATAGAGGAGGATTCCTTTGGCGGACTTGTCCGATCCGTCCTGGCCAGCCAGGGTGATCATATCGGAGAGCTGGCCGCCCTTCATGATGGGCAGTTCCTCAACCACGCGGTTGAGCAACACATCCGAAACGGAGGCCGTGGCATGTTCCCGCAAGGTGAAGGCCGGGTAGGTCTTGGTCTCGGCCTTGACTCCGGCCTTGTCCGCGGCCTCGGCCACTGCCTTCTCAAAGGTGATCCCGGCCTTGAGGCTGGAGCCGAGGCTGTCGCGGATGGTTTTACCCAGTTCGGCAAACCGGCGCTTTTTTTCCGCGGCAATAAAGTCGGCAGCCACCCGTTCCTTCGCTTCGGCATAGGCGGGCTGGCGGGAAGGGATGGTCTCACGCCAGACCAGCACGGCGCCGCCTTTTTCGGTGGTGAGAGCGTCGGCCGCGTCGGAAAACGGGTGGGCTGGGCCAAGTTTGAACGCGGCGTCGCTCGCGGTCTGGCGGTTGGTGCCCAGCTCGGCCGGGGCGGCGTCACGGGCAAAGGGTGCGACGGGGCGCAAGGTGGCCGCGTGTTCGGCCAACAATGGCGTGAGAGTGTCCGGCGTAACTTTTTTCTCGACGAGCAGCCGGGAAAAGGCGGCGGCTTCCTTCGTGGCGAGGCGGCGGGCGCGATCGAGCTTGAGGGCTTTCTCCACGTCAGCCTTCACCGCGTTGAAATCGGCGTCCGGGCCGGCCGGGGTCTCGGCGGTCTTTGGGGCGGCAAGGAGCGCGGGCGGGGCGGGCGGCTTGGGAAAGCGGGAAGGATCTGTGTCGTAATAGGCCCGGACGTCGGCATCCGTGGCCGTGGCCCTGGCCATCTGGGTGTCGGCGGAGAACTCGATGGCGTCGACGCGCACTTGGGCCGGGATTTCGTAGCGGGCGGAATTGTCGGCAAAGTATTTGGCGAGTTCGGCGTCGGTCGGGCTGATCGTCGGATTGTACGCGTTGTAATCCACGGTGGCCAGGGCGATGTTCCAGGAGGACTCGGCCAGCTCAAGCTGGCTGCGGACGTCGCCCGGCAGCACATGGCCGGGGCCGGCGAGGAGGTTCTCAAGGTGCCCGGCCCGCACGTCATCGGCGAGCACCCGGGCGACGTCGGATTCAGTCAGGCGGGGATCGGTTTTGAGCTGATCCCGAAAGGCATTGTAACGGGAGCGGTCAAACTGGTGGGTGTCGGGATTGGCAAAGGCCGGAAGTGAGAACAGGTAACTGTTGATTTCTTCGGTCGTGGGTGCGGGCAGGTGAAACTCGTCCGCGAGATGGAGGGCGGCATAGCGCATCTCGGCGAAATTAATGAGCTGTTCGTCCTGCGGCAGGGAATAACCGACCTGCAGATAACGGCTGACCGAGGCATCGCCGACCAGCCGCTGCTGGTCCTCCGGTGAGTTCAGATCGAGGTCAAAAAACCTCTGGCTGGCCCGCGGGCTTGCGCCGCTGCCACGGCCAAAACCGCCGGAGGGGTTGTAGGCAATGACGAGGGAGATGATCGTGCTCGCCAGCACAATGGCGAAAACGGTGCGGAAGTGCTTCTGAAGGTATTTTTGGACCCAGGTGATCATGGAGGTGAGCGGACGACGCTAGGCCATGGGCCTAGGCTGTCAATGGTCGGGATAAGGGTGGGGGACAGGCACAAATTCCGCCCAAAATCCGGCATCCGGCAGATAACCGCCCGGACTCATTCGTATGAAGCGGCGAAACGGGAATTCAAGGGATCTGCCTGGTGCGGGAGGTCCCATCCACCGGGTTTTCGGTTTGCGGGAGGGCGGAGAAACCTTTCCAGATGTGCGCATGAACATTGTCATCACCGGGGTCACCCGCGGGCTGGGGCGGGCCCTGGCGGAGGAATTTATCCGGCTGGGCCATACGGTGGCCGGCTGTGGGCGCGGAGCGGAAGGCATCATGGATTTGCGGCTGGCCTACGGCGCGCCCCACAGTTTCGAAGTGACGGATGTGGCGAACCCGACGAAGGTGGAGATTTGGGCGGCCAAAGTGCTCGGTTTCGGGGAGTCTCCGGACTTGCTCATCAACAATGCCGCACTCATGAACGACCCGGCGCCGCTCTGGAAGATTACCGCGGCGGAATTTGGGCGGATCATGGACGTCAATCTCAAAGGCGTCGCCAACGTCATCCGCGAGTTCGTGCCGGCCAGGGTGGCCGCGAACGCGCGCTTCAGCCGGTCAAAATCGAGCGGCAGCGGGATTTCCAACAGCTTTGCGCCCGTATTCAAGCGTTCTAAATGAGCCTCAAGCTGTAAAACCCGGCCGTCACGGCAGCACAGGGTCTCAAACACGCCGTCACCCAGGGTAAACCCGCGATCGGCGGGGCTAATCAGCGCCTCTGTGGCCGGAACCAGCCGATCACCGAACCAGATCATCGTCAT
>CAIXIZ010000368.1 GCA_903919625.1 uncultured Verrucomicrobiota bacterium | reverse complement strand
TTTGGCAAACCCGCCACCACGCACCGCGGGGAAAAACGCGGGGTCATGCGCATCGTCAGTCCCGGTCATGAGGCGGCGGGCGGACCGCTGGCGGACGCGTTTCTCCAACGCATCGGCGCCCCGCACGAACTCGCCGGCTGGGTGCGGCCGCTCGTGCTGCACCATCTTGTGCACCATCACGGGCCCAAGGCGGAATTCGGCGCCTCCCAGGTGCGTCGGCTGGCGCGCAAGCTCGCGCCCGCCACGGTGGACGACCTGTGTGCCGTGATGATCGCCGACAGCTTCGGCCGCCCGCCGCTGAAATCCTTCGACACCATCGCGCTGATTGAGCGGCTGCGGGCGCGCAGCCGTGAACACGCCCTGCAGCATCTGGCGCCGCGACCGCTCATGCAGGGCCGCCACCTGCTTGAGCTGGGGCTCCCGCCGAGTCCGGCCTTCAAACCGCTGCTCGACGCCGCCTTCGAGGCACAGCTCGACGGGGTGTTCGCCGACGAAAAAGGCGGCCGGGACTGGCTCCGAAAGAATTTGCCGCCCGCCCAAACCATCTGATCTTCTGTCCTGCCCTCAAACCCGGAACCGCCTGATGCCAGCCGCCGGAATTCTCCCTCGCCCCAGCTTCCACCTTTCCCTTTCGCCTTCCCCAACATCCATGCCCACCCAACTCGATCAGCTGAAACAGTTCACCAAAGTTGTCGCCGATACCGGCGACTTCGCCAGCATGAAGGCCTACGCGCCGCAGGATGCCACCACCAACCCCTCCCTCATCCTGAAGGCCGCCGCGATGCCGGCGTACGCGCCGCTCATGGATCAGGCCATTCGCGAGGCGGGCTCCGGAGCGGGCATGGCGCAGGTCATCGACCGCCTGCTCGTCCTGTTCGGACTCGAAATCCTGAAAATCGTCCCGGGCCGCGTGTCGACCGAGGTGGATGCCCGGCTTTCGTTTGACTCCGCCGCCACCATGGCCAAAGCCCGGGAAATCATCACCCTCTCTGCCGCCGCCGGCATCCCGCGCGACCGCATCCTGATCAAAATTGCCTCCACCTGGGAGGGCATCAAGGCGGCCGAGGCGCTCCGGGCCGACGGCATCCGGTGCAATCTCACCCTGCTGTTTTCCTTTCCCCAGGCCGTGGCCTGCGCCGAGGCGGGCGTGCAGCTGATCTCGCCCTTCGTCGGCCGCATCCTCGACTGGCACAAGAAAAGCGCGGGCCGTGACTTCGCGCCCACCGAGGATCCGGGCGTAAAATCCGTCGCGCAAATCTACACCTATTACAAAAAATTTGGCTACCAGACCGAGGTCATGGGCGCCAGCTTTCGCAACAAAGGCGAGATCACCGAACTGGCCGGCTGTGATCTGCTGACGATCGCACCGCCGCTCCTGGCCGAGCTGGCGGCCTCGGCAGAGCCGCTGATCCGCAAGCTCGACCCGGCAAAGGCCGCCGCCGCAGACCTGCGGAAGGTCTCCTTCGACGAAAAAACTTTCCGTTTCGCCCAGAACGAAGATGCGATGGCGACCGAAAAAACCGCCGAAGGCATCCGCCTGTTCTCCGCCGATATCGTGAAACTGGAACTGCTCATCGCGCAAAAACGCGGGTGACAGATCCGGCGCCCGGCGGCAGCAGAGGCGAAACCGTTTAATTGCCGCCGCCGCGCAAAGCTCCGCCGAGACCGCCGCCGCGCAGGTTGGCGGTGAAATCCTGATACTGCTGAAAACCGGCGTCACCGAGCATCGTGTGGATGCTCTGGTCAACCTGAGACTGCGCCTGGTTCACCTGCTGCCGCAACTGGTCCGCATTGGCGACCGGATCCATGCCCTGCGCGATGGCGTTGCGGAGCACATCGCCGCCCGCGAGGGCGCGCTGGGCCAGGAGGCCGCTCAAGGCATCCGACTGCTCCTGATTCAGATTGAGCTGCTGGTAGAGACCGGCATAGGCGGAGTTGACGGCCGTCTGCGCCATCCCGTTGGCAAATTGCTGAAACTGGGGATTGCTGAACACGGCTCCGAGTGCGGCCATCCCGCGCTGGCGGGCTGCCGCAGGATCAGGCTGGTTGGCCGTCAGCTCCCCGTCCGACGGTGCAAAACTGTCGGTTGGCGCGGGGGCAGTGCGGGCCATGGCAGCCTGGTTCTCCAGATCAGCGACTTTTTTGGTCAAATCACCATTGGCGAGGTATTCTTTCCAGGCGATTCCGCTGGAAGCGGCCACCGCGAGGACAAGGATCAGCAGGGCATAGTTCTTGGAACTCGAAGCCACCGGAGCCTTGGGCGGGCCGGACACAGGAGAGCGTGGGACAGGGCGGATAGACGTCGGCATGTCCCGACTGAGAAGAACCGGGCGACAATGTCAATTCGACAACCGCCACCAGGCAAATCGCGTATCACGAACCGTGGCCGGACAGGGCGTGCCAGGCAGTTCAGCGCGGCGGAAACTCGAAGTCGGCCTTGGTTTTGGTTTTCGACAGCACCAGGTAGGCGCTGAAGGTCGAGCCACGTTTGGAAACCAGCCCTTCGATGAGATTGGTGCGGCCGTTGTCCAGGAGGTTTTGCAGCTCATCCGGAGGAATCTCCTTCTGGCAGATGTGCCGCTTCATGGTGAAGACAATGCGGTTGTCCTGCTCGGGGCGGCGGACATAATAGCTGTCCCCGGCCAGCAGGATCTCACCTTTGAGAGCCTTGCTTTCGCCAATTTTTTCCGCGGTGGAGAGGTCGGGCGGAGTCCTGGCCTTGCGGGCAATCGGCTTGCCATCCTTGTCGAGTTTGGCGGCACGCGGGGGGAATTCCCAGGAAATCCTCGCGCCCTCCCTTTTGATAAAGGCGTCAAAGGGCCGGCCTTTTTTGGAAATAAAGCCTTTGATCAGCTCGGTTTTTCCATCCGCGATGAGCTGGATGGCGTGTTCCCGCGTGATGGCCTTTTGGCACATGAGCCGGCCGACGCGAAAAGTCTGCTTCCAGGCACCGGGATTTTCGGGATCACGCTCGCGCAAGACATGGCTGGAGCCCACCTCGCACAGGCCCGCACCGGTCGCGGGGTCGGTCCAGTACGGCTCGACCGTGCCGAGATCCACCTTGTCGCCAAAGTCATATTGCGCGAGCCATTTGCCCTTTTCCTCGTCCTTGACGAGCCGCAGCAAGGCGGAGAAACGATTCCGGGTCTTGGCGGAAATGAAGCCGACGATCGGCCCGATCTGGCCCGTGGTGACCAGGGTGCGCACCTCGGCCTCTTCCATTTTTCTGCCTCCGATCACCTTGTAGATCATGAACTCACCGTCCTGCGACTTGTAGCCTCGCAAGGTCTCGCGCAGCGGTTTGCCATCGGTGGGGGAGGGGATGTCGGTCACCCGCGCGACCGAGTCGTCCTCCTCGAACCCTTTTACCCGTTCGATGATGCCTTTCGTCTGCTCAATCACCTCGTCCATGAATTTGGCCCGGGGAAATTTGTTCTGCTCCATCTGGCGCAGCTTAAATTCCCACTCGCCGGTCATGGCGGGCTGCGTGAGCGCGTCCGCCTTCACCGCCCCAAGAAACTGGATCAATTGCTCGGCTTTCGCGGTCGGGATCAGTTCGCGCTGGCCGCGTTCCATATATTTTTGATTGATCAGTCCGTCGATGGTGTCCGCGCGGGTGGCGGGCGTGCCGAGGCCGCGCTCTTTCATGGCCTCGGCCATGTCCTCGTCTTCCACCAGTTTGCCCGCCCCTTCCATGGCGGAGAGCAGCGTGGCCTCGGTGTAGCGCGGCGGCGGCCTGGTCATTTCGGCATGCAGCTGGGATTCGACTGTCTGCGCGGCGGCCTTGTCCGCCGGGATGAGCGCGGGCAGGGCCTTGGAGTCGGGCGAATCGTCTTCCACCGTGCTTTTGCCATAGACCGCGAGCCAGCCGGGCGCAGTAAGCACCTTGCCCTCGGTCTTGAAATCGTGGCCGGGCGCGACCGTGCTCGTGCGCGTGGTGATGTCGAACTCGGCCGCGGGGTAAAACGCCGCGACAAACCGCCGGGCGATCATGTCGAACACCTTGGCCTCCATCTCATCGAGCCCCGTGGCCTCGGTGGTGGTGGGGATGATGGCAAAATGGTCGGAGATCTGGGCGTTGTTGAAAATTTTCTTGTTCGGGCGCAGCCAGCCCTCGGCCAGAACTTTCTGGGCATGCGGTGCCAGGCTGCCGCCAAGATTTTTCAGGGTCTCGCCACAGGTCGGGATATAGTCCTCGGGCAGGGCACGGGAGTCGGTACGGGGGTAGGTGATGGCCTTGTGCCGCTCATACAACGCCTGGGCGATCTGGAGCGTGCGCCGGGCGGGCAGGCCGAACCGGCTGTTGGCCTCGCGTTGCAAGGTGGTGAGGTCGTAGAGCCGCGGGGCGGCCGAGGAGCTGGCCTTTTTCTCTTCGGCGACCTTGGCCGGCGGCTTCCCGGCACAGGCGGCGAGCACGGCCTCGGCCACGGCCTGATCCCAAATGCGGTCCACGCGGTCGTGCTCGTCGTGCTCGGCCTTCTTGAAATTCGCGCGCTGGTAGACGCCCTCATAGCGGCCCTTGGCAATTTCGAAGGTGGCGGTCACGCGCCAATAGGCCCGGGAGACGAAATTACGGATTTCGAGTTCGCGCGCATACACGATGGCGAGGGTGGGGGTCTGCACCCGGCCGACGCTGGCGACATTGCCGGCGCGCGAGCCAAACATCCGCTTCGTAAGCGCACGGGTGCCGTTGATCCCGATCAGCCAGTCGCTCTCGCTCCGGCAGCGCGCCGCATCGGCGAGGCCCGCCAGCTGCGCGCCGTCGCGGAGCTTCTTGAACGCCTCCTGAATGCCGCCCGTGGTCATGGTCTGCATCCAGGCCCGCTTCACCGG
>CAIXIZ010000367.1 GCA_903919625.1 uncultured Verrucomicrobiota bacterium | reverse complement strand
CCGATCACCTTGCCCATTTCCTTTTTCGACAGGGCACCGGTTGATTTGATCGCTTCAAGCACCAGCGCCTCGAGCCGGGCGGGATCGAGACTGGCTGGTAGATACTTGGAAAGCAGCGCAATTTCCGTCTCATTGGCGGCCACGAGATCGGCCCGGCCGCCCTTGGCAAACTCTGCCTTCGCGTCGGTTAGATTTTTTACCGCTTTACGCAAGGTGGCGAGGGAGAGCACGTCGTCGATCTCTTTGTTGCCGTCCATTGCGGCACGCTTGATGGCCGCATCGGCGGTACGGAGGCTGGTCGTGGCGACACTGTCGCGGGCCTTCATGGCGGTGACAATGTCGGCGCGGAGGGTTTCATAAATGGAAGCCATGCCCGCAAACTAACGCGTACCTGGTCGTCATGCCAAGCGCAGATCGCGTGGCCGGTTCACTTCCATGACCGGGCTGATGCGCTTGCTCAGCCCCCCGCCCGCGCCTGGGCGTCGGACTCGATGAGCGACTTGATGCGGGCCAGCTCGGCTTTGACCTCCATTTTTACGGCCGGGAGCGCGGCGGCGTTGGGAACCGGCGCATTCGCAAAGACATAGAATTTCATCTTCGGCTCGGTGCCGCTGCCGCGTGCGGCAAAGCTCCAGCCATTGGCCAGGGTCACGACGTAAAAATCCTGCTTCGGAATTTCCTCCCCATCGGCATCGCGGATGGTCTGGCGGCCGAAGTCTTCAAATTTCGCCACCGCCACCCCGCCAAATTCCCGAGGCGGAGCGGAGCGGTAGGTGTCGAGAATGCGATTGATTTTCGCGGCGCCCGACGCGCCCTCGTAGTAGAGGTTGATCACCCCTTCGAGAAAATAACCGTGGCGCGTGTAGAGCTCGTCGAGATATTCCGGCACGGTGAGCCCGCGCGACTTCACGGCGGCACCGAGCTCCGCAAACATCACACAGGCCGCATTGGCATCCTTATCCCGCACCAGATCGTTGGGCAGGTAGCCATAGCTTTCCTCGCAGCCGAAGGCGAAAAACGTGCTGTGCTTTTGGAGCAGCGCGGCGCGATCGGCGGGCAGCGTGGCGTCGTAATCGAAGGTGGGCCCCAGCGTCGTACGCAATTTCTCCTCATAGCCGCGAATCTTGGCGGCGATCCACTTGAAACCGGTGAGCGTGTTGATGACCTTGACCCCATGCGCCCGGGCAATGGCATCCTGCAGCGGCGTGGTGACAAAGGTTTTGATCACCGCTACCCGGTCCGACCCGGCAGCCGGGATGAGGCCGAGCTGCTTGAACTGGCCCAGCCGGTAATCGATCAGCAGCGCGCCCGTCTGATTGCCGGTGAGCAATTCCATTTTGCCCGCCCGGGTGCGGACCGCCGCCCCCATTCGGTCGGCGTCCGGATCCGTGGCGAGTACGACATCGCAGCCGGATTTCTCCGCCAGGGCGACCGCCATGGCAAGTGCCTCGGCATTCTCCGGGTTCGGTGATTTGACAGTGGGGAAATGGCCATCGAACGCGATCTGTTCGCGCACTTCGTGCAGTTCGCAGCCGGCATGCAGGAGCAGCGGCAGCGACGCCACGCAGCCGGTGCCGTGAATGCTGGTAAATGCGACCTTGAGCTTGGCGTTCCGCAAGACTCCTGGCGCCAGCACGGCGGTGGCGGCAACCGCCAGATACGCGTCGTCGGCCTGCCGGCCGAGGGTCACGACCAACCTGAGGTCTTTCGCCAGATAGCCGGCCAGCCCGTCGAGCGGCACTGCGTTGACGGCGGCGACAATGCCCGTGTCGTGCGGTGGCACCACCTGCGCACCGTCGTCAAAGTAAGCCTTAAATCCGTTGTCATGGGGCGGATTATGGCTGGCGGTAATGACGATGCCGCACTGGGCCTTGAGCCAGCGCACACTAAAGCTCAATTGGGGCGTTGAGCGCGGCCCGTCGAAAATATAGGCGGTCCCGCCGAGCCGGGTCCAGGCCGAAGCGGCCAGCTCGCAGAAATGGCGCGAGAAATGGCGCACATCATGCGCAATCACCAGGCGCGGGGCCGCCGACTGACCGGCAGAGGCAAAGTGCGCCTGCGTGTACCGGAACAGTCCGATCACGGCACGCAAAAGGGTGAAATCGTTGAGCACATTGCATCCTGCGGCGGCATGCGCCGGAATGCCGGCATTCATTGGGTCAGTGCCCGCCGGCTTGTCTGCCGGTTCCGACGGGCCGCGTTCCGCGCCGGTGATAATGGTCCCAATGGTGCGGCCGCGCATCCCGCCCGTGCCAAATTCCAAGTAGCGGAAAAACCGGTCGTTCAGTTCCGCCCAGGCACCCTGGGCGACCAGCTCGGCCACGCTCTCGGTGGCCCACGCGGGCAGACCGGCGGCGAGCCAGGCGGCAAGGTTCTCGGCGGCGGCGGGCAGAAGTTTGCCGGCCTGTGCGGCAGTTTTGATTTGGGCGTCGAGGCTCATGAGATCGAAGTTGGAACCGGACCGCCGGACCGTCCGCAGTTCTCGGGACGGCGCACCCAGCAGTCACATCCTGCCAAGACAAGGCTACTCCAAATATAGTCCATCTTTTATCGTCGGGGCCGGAACGGTTGTCCGCCATTTTGCCGTGAACGTCTCCTCGTCCTCGCCAAAACTCGGCGCCACTTCGAAAACACAGGAAGGCAGTCCCGACCCATCGGTCACGACGGCCACACCCGCGGCCTGGAGCCAACGGACGAACTGCCGAAGCTGGTCCGCCTGACAGGTGGCGGGCGAGTCCGCCCCATCAGCATTCTTTACCGGTGAAAAGTCATCCGCCCGGCGGGTTTCGACGACCACGGGATTCCGGGCAAACGGCAGGGCGTCGAAGACAAACATCTCGAATTTAATGCCATTCGGTTTGTCCGCCTTCACCAGATTGCCGGCGGCATCGATGACCGGAATTGTCTTGTCCGCACGGTGAAACGGCAGACCGTGGTCGCTGCGCGCCATCCGGCGGACGAACTCGCGGTCCAGCACATGGAGCGCGATGCTGCCGGCGAGAAAACGCAGGCGGCCCGTCTCAGGATCGGTCTCCTGTTGCCTCGCAAGGGGCAGGTCGGAGTATTCGATCACCACGGTTTTCCCGTTTTGCCTGCAGAACACGCCAACTTTTTCTCCGGGCGCCGACTTGGGCACCATTTTGGCCGACATGTCGGCGCCACGGCGCAGGTGCCAGCCGAGGAAGGTGGCGTCCAGGCAACGCACCAGCGGATTGTCCACCTGGAAATAGCTGACTGTATCCACCCCTTCGCCGGCCATGAGGTCGAGGGCACCACTACGGTCGAGCGCGCGGAGTGAGCCGCCATGGCCGTCGGGCGACAGCGCGATGGCGTCACGGGCCTCGAGCAGGATTTTGCCATCGAACCCGACTGCCGGCATTCGGCCCTGGCGAAAAAAATGCACTCGGGCCGGATCGAGGCCAAAAAAACTGTGCGCCGCAAAAAATGCTTCGGTGGCGGCATGGTTGGCGTGGCTCGTCATGATAAACCAGCGCGGCGTGCGACCAAAGCGGCGGCCGGCCGCGAGAATCTTTTCGGCAAAAACCTGAAAGAGCGGTTTTCGCCTGACTGGGGTGACCGGAAAAGTTCCTTTGGGCCCGGCATAACCCAGCCGGGTGCCCTGCCCTCCGGCGACCGTGAAGGCGGCGACGCGCCCGGCCCGTAACGCCGCCTCTCCGGTCTCCCGCGCCGAAGCCCAGGCGGCCGGATCGCCACCATGTTCCGGGAGCGGTTCGTAGGGTGCCGGGGAGAGACCGTCGAGATTGATGCCAGCAGCTGCACCTGGCGTCAGCAGCAGGCAATTGAGCCGGGCGATTTCGCCGAGATCGATCTCGGCGGCCTGGCTGAGCAGCCGTTCCTGGGCGGCAGGGGCAAGCTGGTCCAAATGGGCAAAGACCTGCCCCTGCCCTGCTCGGGTAAATGCTTCAACCAGCGGATGCGACGATTGGGCCATGCAAAATTGGTTCCCAGCGTGGCCGACCGCGCATCGGCGCAGCAAGCTGATTTGAACCGGCCCGGTCAGTTCTCGAAGCGGAAAATCAATTCACCCGGTTTCGCATAGCCCAGCCGGCGGCGGATGACCAGCTCGACGTAGGCCGGATCCGTCCGCAGCCGCACCAGCTCCTCCTGCTGCCTTTTCAGCCGCGTCTCGGCCTCGGACAGCCGCTGGCGGATGCGCGCCTCGGTCGCCTGCTGCTGTTTCAATTCCTGCCGGGTCTGCCAAAAATAGACGCCGGCGCCGGCGATCAGGCCGGTGAAAACCAGCAGATAAAACAGGGCGATGATCCGGCGGAGCAGCATGGTGATGGGCGGGCCACCCACCCTTGCGCCACCGCAACATGGATGGCAAGATTTTTGACCACGGTTTTGGCGTGCGTTACGTCCCCCGTCACGCCAAGTTCACGCCATGTATCAGAGTTTTTACGGGCTGCGGGAGTTGCCGTTCAACATCACCCCCGATCCGAGGTTTCTTTATCTCAGTCCGACGCATCAGGAAGCGCTGCAACACCTGAAATATGGCGTCAGCGGGCGCAAGGGCTTCATCCTGCTCGTCGGTGAAGTCGGTTGCGGCAAGACCACGCTTTGCCGGCGTTTCCTCAACGAGCTGGATCCCGCCCGCTACGACACCGCCCTCATTCTCAATCCCCGGGTGACGGAAACCCAGATGCTCAAGGCCATCCTGACGGAGCTGGGCGAGACGAAACTGGCCAGAAGCCAGCATGACCTCGTGGGGCAGATGAACCGGGTGCTGCTGGAGCGCATCGCCCGCGGCCGCGACATCGTCCTGATCGTCGACGAGGCGCAGAATTTGAAATTTGAAGTCCTCGAGCAGATCCGCCTGCTCTCCAATCTTGAGACCGACAAGCAGAAGCTGCTGCAGACCGTGCTCATCGGCCAGCCCGAGCTGAAGGAAGTGCTCGCGCGCGAGGAACTGCGGCAGCTCCGCCAGCGCATCCTGGTGCACTGCGAACTGCGCCCGCTCACACTCGCCGATGTCACCCACTATGTGCATCACCGGCTCACGCTGGCCGGCAGCGCCGGGCGGCCGGAATTCACCCCCTGGGCGTTGCGCGCGATCCACAAACACAGCCGGGGCATCCCCCGCGTCATCAACAATCTTTGCGACAAGGCGCTGCTTGCCGCCTTCATCCGTGAATCCGACGAAGTCACCTGGTGGGACGCCCGCCGGGCCATCAAGGAACTGCGCACTCTCACCGACTGACCAATCTATCGCCCACCATGAGCCTGATCAACGAAGCCCTCAAGAAGGCCCAGCGCGAGCGCGGCGACACTCCGCCCGGCCCGCCCTCGGTCACGGCCGACCTGTTGTCGCCGGCCAGTCCGCCGCGTGTGACCGCCCGCGCTGCTCCCAAGCCAGCTGTTCCGGTCGCCATGCTTCTCGGCGGCGGGGTTGTGCTGCTCATCCTGGTGAGCTTGGCACTGGCCATTGCGTTTTGGCCCAAGTCGCCTGAGCCCACCCCCATCATTCGGACCGCCCGGTCAATTCCCGCCGCCACCCCGCCCCAGGTGACAGTGCCAGCGCCCACGACTTCGTTCGCGACACCCACCGTACTGACCACCCCGGTTGTTCCAATTCCCGCGCCACCACCCGCCCTCCCTGCCGTGGTCACGATAAAGTCGCCGGACGCGCCGGCCCAGAACGCAGCGGTGGCTGCCGCCATCCCGCTTGCGGCTGTTACGGTGCCAGCTGCCCAGGCAAACAATGCACCTCCCACGGCACCAGTCGCTCCCTCCGGACCCAATCCCCGCATTACTGCACTCATCGACTCCTATCGTGTTACCGGCATTCTCGTTTCCGGCAATCCCCCGAAGGTGCTGATGAATGGCCAGGTCTACAAACCCTCGGACATTGTCGATCACTCCCTGGGAGTCCGCATTACCCAGATCAGCGTCCACACCCTGACTTTTGTGGATGCGAACGGCCAGGAATACATCAAAAGTTTTTGAACGCCGCCGCGGATCTCCCCGGCAAGCCGCGCCCGCTGCGCCCGTTGTCACATTCCGCTTCCCGTTCGGCCAGAAAACGTTTTTGTCGCTGGTGTGGATCTTAGCTCCTCTTTTCCCACGCCGCATGGCCCGACACCCCTGATGGTGTTCCGTGGCGAGACTCGCACGCCACGGCAGCTGCATCCGCTGGAGAAAGCGCTGCTGCTTGTGACGGCCACGCACCTCTGCTTTCTACCCTGGGCCATTGGCGGGATGACGAACAATCCTTGGCCGTTATGGATCAGTCTGGTCTTCGCGGTGCTTGGCTTTGTCCTGGCGCTCGTGCCCCGCCAATATACCGAAGCGCATGCCCGGGAAGGTGAGTTTAAACTCGTGATGTGGCCCAAACTCGTGCGTTTTCCCATCTTTTGGCTGGGACTGGTGCTCTTGCTGTTCATGACCGTCCAGGCATTGAACCCGGCCTTTCGCTATTACAACACCGGCCGGATCTGGTCAATTGAGCCGGTCGCTGCCACCACCTGGCTGCCCACTGGGGTCGAGGCGCCCATGAACGGACGGCTGGGATTCGAGGATATGAACGCCTGGCGGATGATTTTGATGTATGCCGCGCCCTGGCTGACCGTCTGCTCCCTCTGGGTGGGGATCACCCGGCGCCTCACCTTGCTGGCGCTTTTTGCCACCCTCGCCGTCAATGGCGCCGTGCTCGCCCTGGTTGGGATGGTCGAAATCGTGCATCCCGGCCAAGGCCAGATCCTCTGGTTGGTGGACGCGCCCAAACATGTCTCCACCTTCGTCTACAAGAACCACGCCGGAGCCTATTTCAATCTCGTCCTCGCCGTCTGCGCCGCGCTGATCCACTGGCATTTCAGCCGGTCGGAGCGCCGCCTGGAGCGCACCAACCCCGCCCCTTTGTTTGTGTTCTGTGCGGTGCTGGTCGCGATGATGACGTTGCTCAGCCACTCGCGAATGGCCACAATCCTGATGATGGTTTTTTTGCTGGTCAGCATGATCGGCTTTGGCGTGCGCCGCTCGCTTTCCGGCACGGAGAACCGCAATCCGGCGATGCTCGGGGTGCTCGGGGTGGTGCTGGTATTGTTCGTCGGGCTGGGAGTCTACTACCTCGACCAGGACAAGGTTGTCGAACGGATGGAAAGCCTGGGCAGTGAACGGGAGTATACCACCACCGTGGAACGGCGCCTGGAGGTGGATCAGGGGACATGGGCGATGGTGAAAGACCGTCCGTTGACCGGCTGGGGTGCGGGCAGTTTCCGCTATGTTTTTCAGACCTTGTACCGCAATCGGTACCCGCTTTTGGTCCAGCCCGCCGAGGCCGGCCATGGCTGGCGCTGGGATTACGCCCACAACGACCACCTCCAAATCCTCGCCGAACTCGGTTTGTTCGGCGCCCTGCTTTTGCTCGCCGGCACCGCTTACTGGCTCTTTAAGCTTTTCCGCCACGAGATCTTCTCCCGGCCCCATGCCCTGCTCGTGCTGCTCGGGTTGCTTTTGCTGCTCGTCCACTCCGTCGTGGATCTCCAGCTCTATTGTCCCGCCGTGCTGCTCACCTGGTGTGTCCTCTGGGTGCTGACCACCCGCTGGGTGGAGTTTGAGGACAGCCGGGTGCATGACTGAGCCAGGATCTGGAAAATTGCGTCCCTTAATCCTTTTGAAGCGTAGTCTGTCCATGTCGTGTCCTCGT
>CAIXIZ010000366.1 GCA_903919625.1 uncultured Verrucomicrobiota bacterium | reverse complement strand
CCGGCGGTTCACTGTTGCTGCGCCAGGCCGAAGCCAGCGCGACCGAGGCACGGCAAAAAACCTCGTTCGTGGCCAATGTCTCGCACGAGTTCAAGACGCCGCTCACCACCATCCGCCTCTATACGGAACTGCTGGAACAGGGCCGCGTCCGCGACGAGGGGCAACGCGCAGGATATCTGCGCACCATTGGCGGCGAGACCCAACGGCTCGCGCGTCTGGTCAACAATGTCCTCGATTTCAGCAAGCTCGAGCAGGGCCAAAAGCAGTATCAACGCCAGCCGACCGACCTGGGCGCCGTCCTAGGCGGTCTGCTTGAGGCGCACGCACCCCGCGTGGCCGAGGCCGGACTGCGGCTGGTGTGTGACCTGCCGACCGGTCCGTTGTGGTCCACGACGGACCGCGACGCCTTCACCCAGATTGTGCTGAATCTCATGGAAAATGCCTGCAAATATGCCGCCGGCGGCGGTGAAGTCACCGTGATGCTCAGCCCGCGCCGGGCCGGCCCGGGGTCGCCCGGTGGGGTGGAGGTCAGGGTGCTGGATCGCGGTTCCGGCATCCCGGCGGCACATGCCGAAAAAATCTTCGAGCAGTTCCACCGGGTGGACGCGGCGCTGACAGCCGAGCAAGGCGGGGCCGGGTTGGGCCTGAGCATCGCCCGTCAGCTCGCCCGCGGTCTGGGCGGCGACCTGCGTCATGAGCCCCGGGCCGGCGGGGGGACCAGCTTCATCCTTTCACTCCCATGAACGCCCATATTCTCATCGCGGAAGATGCCACCCCCATCCGCCAGGGTCTGCAAGCCACGCTGGAAAGCGAAGGCTACACGGTGACGGCCGCGACCAACGGGGCCCAGGCGGTCAAACTGTTTCCCCAGGAAAAATTCGACCTCGTGATCCTGGACGTGATGATGCCGCAGCTGAGCGGCTATGACGCCTGCCGCGAAATTCGCGCCCACGATGCCCGCGTCCCGGTGCTGTTTCTGACCGCGAAAAGCGAGGAAATCGACAAGGTGGTCGGCCTCAAGCTCGGGGCGGACGACTACGTGACCAAGCCTTTCGGGGTGCATGAACTGCTGGCCCGGGTGGAGGCGCTCCTGCGGCGGGGGAAGGACGGCCGGCACGCCCCTTTGGAAGCGTCGGCCGGGAGCGCACCGACTTTCCAACTGGGTCCGGCCACCATTGACCGGCGCATGTTCACGGCCACCGTGGCGGGCCGGAGCACGACGCTGACGGCGCGCGAGCTCAAGCTGGCGGAGGTTTTTACCGCGCATCCCGGGGAAGTGCTGTCCCGTGACCTGCTGCTGAGTGTCGCATGGGGCACCGGATATTATGGCACCACCCGCACCCTGGACCAGCATGTCGCACAACTGCGCAAGAAAATTGAGGTCGAGCCGGAAAATCCCGCCGTGCTGGTGACCGTGCATGGCGTGGGCTACCGCTACGCCACCTGACAGCACCGTCCCGGTCGCAAGCAAACCCCGCACCGACGGGAACAGGAAGTCGGCCTGCTCAGTGGTGGGTTTCGGGAACCGGCACGGGCGCAGCGCCGCGGGGATGGAGCGCCGCGGAGGTGGTCAGCGCGGCGCGAGGGGCGCTGGCAAAAAACTCCACCAAGTGGGAAACTCCGGTGTAGCCCTGGGCCTTGAGGCTGGCTTCAACCCGGCTCACCACGGACTTGATCTCCGAGGCCAGGCCCGGTTCGATTTGTTCGACCACATTGCCCTCACGCGTGACGACGTGATAAACCGGTTCGCCTTCGAGGTGCAACTGATAGAGGCTGGTGCCGTTTTCAAAGTAGCAACGACGGACAATGCCAAGTTCCTGAAACGCCGCGAGGCAGCGGTAGACCGTGACCAGATCACAGGCAACGTTGGCCAGATCTTCGTGCAATTGTTCAATTGATGCGGGCTTGCCCCGGTTGAGCAAAGCGGTCAGAATGGCGATCCTCGGCTGCGTGATTCTCAGCCCGGCGGCGCGCAGCCGCTGGCAGGCGCGATCAATCTGGTCGCCCGGTTTGGCGGCAGATTTTGATCCCGCGATAGGATGATTGGTCTGTGTGGATGCGATCATGGGCGCTGAACTCCTTTTGACGGTTCATTGGCTAGACAAATTAAAAGCAAAATGGAATCATTAAAACAGCCAATCAGTTGCAATTACTAGATAAAAAAATGCCTCCCCCGATTGGTTCGGCATGTGACCTTTGGGGGTTGCAGGTGGAAAACAGGCCTGTTGTCTATTGCAATACAGCACCATGTCCGAACCTGATTTCAACTCTGTCGTGGACATCATCCGGAAGGAAGACTCGCGCTATGATCGCAAGGCCTATGCCTTCGTGCGCGAAGGCCTCGATCACACCGTCAAGGAGATCGAAAAAAAGAACCGCGAACGCCACCGCAAATCTCCCCATGTCACGGGCCCGGAGCTGCTCCAAGGCCTGCGGGCCCATGCCCTCGACCAGTTTGGTCCTTTGGCCCAGACGGTGTTGCACGACTGGGGGGTGCGCCGCTGCTCCGACTTTGGCGAAATTGTTTTCAATCTCATCGAGTATGGGGTGTTCAGCAAAACCGAGACCGACAAGCGCGAGGATTTTTCCGACATCTACGAGTTTGAGGAGGCGTTTGTGAAGCCATTCCTGCCGCAGCAGCCGGTCCGCTCCGGCCCGTCCGCCGCCTCATCCGCCACCGCGGAGCCGGCATGAGCGGGCGGGCCGATCTCCGGCTGCTGGAGACTTTCTGGCGGCAGCCGGCCGGGCGGGCCGTGTTGCGCAACGGGCTTACCTTGCTGGTGCAACCCGCCCGCGCGGCCCCCGTTGCCTCCGTGCAGGTCTGGGTAAAAACCGGCAGCGTCCACGAGGGCGCACAACTGGGGGCGGGCCTCTCGCATTTTCTGGAACACATGATGTTCAAGGGCACCGCGCGTCGCGCCGGCCGCGACATTTCGGCCACCGTGCAGGCGCATGGCGGCCAGATCAATGCCTATACGACATTTGACCGCACCGTCTATTACATTGACCTGCCGGCGGCTCACACCGGCCTGGCGCTCGACGTGCTGGCCGACATCACGCTGCACTCCACGCTGCCGGCCGATGAATTCGTGAAGGAGCGCGAGGTCATCCTGCGCGAAATCGCGATGACCCGGGACGACCCCGACAGCCGCCTGGGTGAAGCGCTGTTCGCCACCGCTTTCCGCGAGCATCCGTACCGCTATCCGGTCATCGGACACCGGGAGATCTTTTCCGCCCTCACTCATGCCGATCTGACGGGCTATTACCAGGCCCGCTATGTGCCGGAAAATTTTGTGGTGGTGGTGGCGGGCGACGTGGATCCGGTCACGGTCCGGGCCGAAGCCGAAAAGCATTTCGGCGGTGCGCCGCGATCCCGCCTCGCCCCGGTGTTTTTTCCGGCGGAACCGGAGCAGCTGGCGCCCCGCGCCCTGCACCAGTTCGAGGATGTGGAGGTGGCGCGCGCCGGCCTCGCCTGGCCGGTTCCAGGACTGGCCCACCCCGACGCCCCGGCGCTTGATGTGCTGGCCGCCGTCCTCGGTCACGGCGACAGCTCCCTGCTCTGGCAGGCCATCCGCGAAAAAGCCCGCCTGGTCCATGCCATCGACGCCCAAAGCTGGACTCCGGGAGGGCAGGGACTGTTCTACCTTTCCTTCATCTGTGATCCCGCCCGGCGCATCGCCGCCACGGCGGCGGTCCACCTGGAACTGGCCCGGATTGCGGCACAGGGCTTCACCCCGGCCCAAATCGCGCAGGCGGTCCGTCAGGCGGTCGTGGACGAAATCAACACGCGCAAGACCGTATCCGGCATGGCCTCACGGCTGGGCGTGGCCGAAGTCGTCGCCGGTGACCTCAACTTCGGCGAATCCTGGTTTCGCCGTCTGGCCGCCGTAACGCCGGCCAGTTTGCGCCGGGTGCTCACCACCTATCTGGTGCCAGACCGGCTGACCGCAATCTCCCTCAATCCCCTTTCCAGCGCCCCCGCATCCTCCACCCACGCCGTCACCAGGGACAGCCAGCCGGAGTTTGGAGAGGAAACGCTGGCCAATGGTGCGCGTCTGCTGCTGCAGCCAGATTCCCGCCTGCCCAATCTCCATTTGCGCCTCCTGTGGGCGGGCGGGCCGCTCTACGAGCGGGCGGACCGGCGTGGCGCGACGGCCTTGCTGGCCACGCTCCTCACCCGCGATGCCGGCCGGCGGTCAGCCGCGGCCGTGGCCAAATTCATCGAGGAAGTGGGCGGCAGTTTTTATCCGTTTTCCGGCAACAACAGCTTCGGGGTGGCGGCCGAAGTGCTCCCCGGTGACGCCCCCCGGGCGCTCAGTCTGCTGGCTGATGCACTGCTTGCACCGTCATTCACGCGTGAATCGTTTGACATTGAACGTGACGCCCAGGTCGCCAGCCTGCGGGAGCAGGAGGACGATGTGGTTGAACTGGGCCGCAAACTGATCCGGCAAAAATTCTTCGGTCCGCATCCGTTTGCCCTTGGACCGCAGGGCGACATCCCCGGACTCGGCGCGCTCACCCCGGCCGGAATCGCCGCACACTGGCGGCATCTGGGAGTGGCCGGCAACACGGTCCTGGCCGTGGCCGGAGACTTTGATCCAAAAAAACTGGCGCCAAAATTGCGCGCCCTCCTGGCCAGACTGCCGGGCGGCTCGGTGGAGTTGCCCGGGCGGCATGCCAAACCGGCGCCGGCGGAAACCGCCGGTGATTTCACCGAACGGCAGCCACGTGAGCAGGCTGTCGTCTTTCAGGCATTTCCCGGCCCCGGCCTGCTCGAGGCGGATTTTTATGTCGGCGAAGTGGCCGACGAGCTCTTCAGCGGCATGGCTTCACGGTTGTTCGAACGGGTGCGCGAGGAGAAGGGGCTGGCGTATTTTGTCCGGTCCACGCGCATCACCGGAGTGAACCACGGCATGTTTTGCTTTTATGCCGGCACGGCGCCGGGCAAGGAGGAGACGGTGCTCGCCGAGATCGACGCCGAAATTGAACGGGTCCAGGCGGGCGACGTGGCGGCCGAAGAATTGCTCCGCTGTCAGACCAGGCTGCAGGCCGCCCGCATCATGGGCATGCAGACGAACGCGTCCCGGGCCATGCAGGCCGGGCTGAGTGTCCTGCACGGCCTGCCCGCCAACGATTGGAAAAACTATGACGCCCGCATCGCCGCGGTCACTGTCACCCAGCTGGGCGACTTTGCCCGGAGACGGTTCAGCCGCACCTCCCGCACCCAGCTCGTCGTGCGGCCTTGACGCGGCCCGTGCCGCAACCGGTTCAGGGACGTTTTTCCTCCGCCGTGCTCCCGCTCCATTTGAGTTTGGCGCGCATAATGGCGAAGTGCGAGTAGTCGGGGCGCTGGATCAGCCGCAGCCGCTCTGGCGCCACGGCAATTTCCACGGTGTCCCGTGCGCCCACCGCCAGATTGCGCTGGCCATCGAGCGCCACCAGCAACCGGGCATCCGCCGAACGCGGCCGCACCCGCAGCTTCACGCCGTGCTGAAAAATAATCGACCGGTTGCTCAACGTGTGCGGACAGATGGGCGTCATGGCGATGACCTCGGCATGGGGATGCACCAGCGGACCGCCGGCGGAAAGATTGTAGGCGGTCGAGCCGGTCGGAGTCGAAAAGATCAGACCGTCACAGGAGTACTCGGTCACGAGTTCATCGTCCGCAAACACCTCCAGCCGGACCAGGCGCGAACCATCCTCGTCTTTGATGAGCACTTCATTCAGGGCGAGATCCCCTGGCCCGGCGCCGGCCGTGCAGGAGAGCATCGAGCGCGGCGTGACCTGGCAGGCGCCGGCGAGCAGGGAGGAAAAATTGGCCCGCGCCTCTTCGTCGGAGAAAGTGGTCAGGAATCCCAGCCCGCCGCGGTTGACTCCGATCACCGGCACCGCCGCCCGGGCGGCTTCCACCGCGACACCCCGAATGGTCCCATCACCCCCGATGACGCAGCAGGCGTCCTGCCCCTGCAGCCAGCCGGGGCGGATGACGGGTTCCCCTGAAATTTGCACGGCAACCCCGGTGGTGCGGGCAATGGCAGCGAGCGCCGTCGCGAGCTCAGCGGCGCCGGATTTCTGCGCATTGAAGACAAAGGCGAGGTGGCGGATGGGTGACATGGCGGCGGCCAAGGCTCAGGCAGCAATCGAGCATTTCCAATCCCTATTTGCACGGGGGATCTTCTCCCTCTCACGCGAAAACGTGGGTGGCGGATGGCGAGCTTATGGTTTGCCAGAGGCTTCAACCGCGAGACCGAGCCGGAGCAGTTGCGCAATGCGCTCGGCGTCGTAGACGCAGCCGGCCCAGGTGCCGCCGCTGGCGTTTTGCAGCGCCGCCCAAAGGCGGGTGTCGGCCGGAACACGCGGATCCAGCTTCAGATTGGGGTGCGCCTCCCGCGCGGCCAGTTCAGCCGCGGTCAGGGAGATGACATCCACACTGCCGTGCAGCGTCCGGGTGTCCACGATCAGGCGGATGCGGTCACCGTCGCGCAACCGGCCAATGGGGCCGCCCGCCCAGGCATCCGGGCTCACATGGCCGACACAGGCGCCGGTGGATACGCCGGAGAAGCGTCCGTCCGTGATGAGCGCGATTCGCTGGCCGTCTTTCACGTACTTGAGGGCGCTGGTGATCTGAAATGTCTCCGGCATGCCGCAGCCGGGACCGATGCCGATGAGCACCATCACATCGCCTGGCTTCACGCTGCCCGCTTTGACGGCGGCGATGGCATGCGCCTCGCTGGCAAACACGCGGGCCGGTCCCTCGTGACAGAACACCCCGTCGGCGCCAACCAGTTCGGGGGCGATGGCGGTGCTTTTGACCAGCGCGCCTTCGGGCGCCAGGTTGCCGCGTAAAAAAGTGATGGTGCTCGTGAGCCCGCGCTCCCGGGCGCGTGCCTGCGACATGATGACGTTGTCGGGATCAATGCCATCCAGGGTGAGGAGTTTTTCCCGCAGCCGCTTCCGCCGCCCGCTGGTTTCCCACCAGGTGAGATTTTCGCCGAGCGTGCGGCCGGTGACGGTGCGGGCGTTGAGCTTGAGCAGACCGAGGTCGCGCAGGTGCAGCATCATCTCCGGCACGCCGCCGGCGAGAAACACCTGCACGGTGGCGTAAAATTTCGGCCCGTTGGGCAGCGAGTCCACCAGGCGCGGCACTTCGCGGTTGATCCTGATCCAGTCGTCCACGGTGGGCACGCGCAGCCCGGCGGCGTGGGCAAAGGCGGGAATGTGCAGCACCAGGTTGGTGGAGCCGCCGACAGCGGCGTGGCAGACCATCGCATTGTGGATGGAGTCGTCGGTGAGCAGGTCGCGCGTGGTCGTGCCGGCAGCGTCGAGCGCGAGCAGGGCGGTGGCGGACCGGCGGGCGAGATCGCGCCAGATTTCCGCGCCCGACGGCGCGAGTGCGCCGTGGGGGAGGGTGAGGCCGAGCGCCTCGGCGACCACCTGACTGGTCGCGGCCGTGCCCATAAACTGGCAGCCGCCACCTGGCGAGCCGCAGGCGCGGCAGCCCATGTCCGAGGCGTATTCAAGGGTGACTTCATCGCGGGCAAAACGCGTGGCGAGCGACTGGACCTTGCCGGCGTCCTCCGCTTCCTCCGCCAGAAGGGTGACGCCGCCCGGCACCACAATCGAAGGCAGATCGGGCGAGCCGGCCAGTGCGAGCAGCATGGCAGGCAGACCTTTGTCACAGGTGGCAACCCCCAGCACCCCGCGCCGGGTGGGCAGGGAGCGGATAAGACGGCGCAGCACGATGGCGGCATCATTGCGATACGGGAGCGAGTCGAGCATGCCCGCCGTGCCATTGGAACGGCCGTCGCAGGGATCGCTGACATAGGCGGCAAAGGGGATGGCCTTCGCGGCGGTGAAAGTGCGCGCGGCCTCCTCCATCAGCAGGCCGACTTCCCAGTGACCCGTGTGGTAGCCGAGCGCAATGGGCGTGCCATCGGGCGCGCGGATGCCGCCCTGGGTGCTGAGGATGAGAAACTGTTTCCCCAGCATGGCCGCCGGCGACCAGCCCATGCCGGCATTTTGGGTCCAGCCGAAGAGCTCGCCGCTCGACATTTCCTTCAGGCGCTTTGCATCCAACGGCAGGGTGCCGGTCGGACCGGGTGCAGTCGTGCGCAGGGCGTAGATCGCCTCATTGCCAGAATCAAGGAT
>CAIXIZ010000365.1 GCA_903919625.1 uncultured Verrucomicrobiota bacterium | reverse complement strand
ATTTTTCCTTTTCTTCCTTTATGGTCAAAATCACCGGCGAATACCAGGGCGGCCTTCATTGCTCCGCCACCCACGGGCCTTCGGGCAATGTGCTCTCCACCGACGCCCCCAGGGACAACCAGGGGCGCGGCGAGGCGTTCTCGCCCACCGACCTCGTCGCCACCGCCTTTGCAACTTGTGTGGCCACCACGATGGCCATCGCCGCGCGACTGCATGGCGTCGAACTCGGCGGGTTCCGCTATGAGGTCACCAAGGAAATGTCGACCGCCGCCCCGCGGCGCATCGCCCGGCTCGCGCTCCAGATCTGGCTGCCCGCCGAGGCCGCCAAACTGCCTACTGATGTGCTGGAACGGGCCGCGCATGGCTGCCCCGTCCACCGCAGCCTGGCGCCGGAGGTGGAAAAGGTGATTGTGTTTCACGCCCCGCCAGCCTGAGCACGGCTGGCTGACAGCCGCCTGCGCTTTCGCGTTGCGCCGTCCGGGGGCAGACGGCAGCGTCGGCCCCATGCCGAAAAAGTCAGCCCAAGCCACCTGGGGCGGGCGGTTCGCCGCCGGCCCCACCGCGCTCATGTTGCGGTTCAGCGAGTCCGTGTCATTTGACCGGCGGCTGGCGCCGTTCGACATCGCCGGCTCGCAGGCGCACGCCGCGATGCTCGCGCATGTCGGCCTCATCACCACCAAGGAGCACGCCGCCATCCAGGCCGGCCTCGATGCGATCCTGGCCGACATCAGCGCGGACAAGTTCAAGTGGGACATTGCCCTCGAGGATGTGCACATGAACATCGAGCAGGCGCTCATCCGGCGCGTCCCCGCCGCCGCCAAACTGCACACCGCGCGCAGCCGCAACGACCAGGTCGCGACCGACATGCGGCTGTGGCTGAAACACGCCAGCGCCGTGCTGGCCGAAAAAATTCTCCACGCGCAGCGGGCCGTGCTCGCCGCCGCCACCGCCCACCGAGCCGTGCTCATCCCCGGCTACACGCATCTGCAGCGCGCCCAGCCGGTGCCGCTGGCGCACCATCTTTTTGCCTGGCTCGAGATGCTCGCCCGCGACCGCGCCCGGCTGGCCGACGTCGCCACGCATGCCAACAGCTGCCCGCTCGGCAGCGGCGCCATCGCGGGCACCACGCTCCCCATCGACCGCGAGTTCGCCGCCCGGCTGCTCGGCTTCGTCGACAAGCAGGGCCGGCCCCAGCTCACCCAAAATTCCATGGATGCCGTCGCCGACCGCGACCTGTTCGTCGAGTTTGCCACCGCGTGCGCGCTCTTCGGCACGCACCTCTCGCGCCTGGCCGAGGACCTCATCCTCTGGTCGAGCACGGAGTTTGGCTTCGTCGAGCTGCCCGACGCGTTTTGCACCGGCTCGTCGCTGATGCCCCAGAAAAAGAATCCGGACGCCTGCGAATTGCTGCGGGGCAAATCCGCCCGGCTCCAGGGCAACCTGCAGACGTTGCTGACGCTCACCAAGGGTCTGCCGCTCACCTACAACCGCGACCTGCAGGAGGACAAGCCGCCGGTCTTCGACAGCTTCGACCAGGCCTCGGTCTGCGCCGAGGTGCTCACCGGCACGCTGACCGGCCTCAAATTCCGGACGGCCCGTTGCGCCGCCGCCGTGGCCGATCCGGCGCTGCT
>CAIXIZ010000364.1 GCA_903919625.1 uncultured Verrucomicrobiota bacterium | reverse complement strand
CGGGCTTTGCCCCAGATTCCCGCTTCTCCCGAAGCGGGCGACGAGGAGAACGCAGCCGGCGCGGGAGCGCCGGGACGGATCGTGTCCACCCTGCTTAGCCAGCCTCAGCAAAGCCTATTTAAGAAACGCCGGAATGCTCTCATTGGCCACCATCTGCTCGAAAGTTTCGCGGCCATTGATCAGCTCAAAATTGCCGCCGCTCACCAGCACCTCGGCGGGCAGGGCGCGGGTGTTGTAACGGCTGGCCATCGCGTGGCCGTACGCGCCCGCGCTCATGAGGGCCAGGTACTCGCCTTCGCCCACTTCCTGAAGCTGGCGGTCCTTGGCAAAACAGTCACCGCTCTCGCAAACCGGACCGACCACGTCGGCGACCAGCGCGCGGCGCGAGCTGTCGCGGTGCAGCGGCACGATTTCGTGAAAGCTGTCATACATGGCAGGACGCACGAGGTCGTTCATCGCGGCATCCACAATGAGGAAATTTTTCCCGGCCCCACGCTTCAGGTGTTCGACCCGGGTGAGCAGCACCCCGGCGTTGCCCACCATGAAGCGGCCGTGTTCCAAAAGAATTTTGAGCCCCAGCGGCTGCAGCAGCGGCACCAGCGCGGCCCCGTAGGTCTCAGGGGTGAGCGGACGGCGGTCAGCGGGCTGCGCATCCCACCACGCGGAGGCACCGCTGGCGAGCGCATCCTGATACATGATGCCCATGCCCCCGCCGATGGAGAAGTAGGTGATGCCGTAGTCCCGCTTCAGTCCCTCGACAAACGGCGTGACCTTAGTGACGGCCTCAACAAACGGCTCCACTGAAGTGAGCTGCGAACCGATGTGCATCTGCACGCCCTTGATCGTGAGGTGCGGGAACTTGGCCGCGGCCACATAGGCCGCCGGGGCGGCCTGGAGCGGGATGCCAAACTTGTTGTCGCTCTTGCCGGTGGTGATCTTGGCATGCGTATGCGCATCCACGTCCGGGTTGATGCGGATCGCAACCGGCGCCTTTACCCCCAAACGGCCGGCCACATGGTTGAGCCGCGCGAGCTCCGGCTCGCTTTCGACATGGAAGGCAAAAATGCCGTTTTCGAGCGCCAGCGTGATCTCGGGCTCGCTCTTGCCCACCCCGGCAAAGACACTGCGGCGCACATCAGCCCCGGCCGCCAGCACCCGGCGGATTTCGCCGCCGCTCACGAGGTCGAAGGCCGCCCCGAGGTTGGCAAACTGGCGCAGGACGGCGAGGTTGGAGTTCGCCTTCATCGCGTAGCAAATTTGCAAATCGAGTCCGGCCAGGCCGCGTTCGATCCGCGTGTAGTTGTCCGCCATCGTGGCGGCGCTGTAAACGTAGGTGGGCGTGCCATACAGCCGCGCAATCTCGGCGAGGTCCACGGACTCGCAGTGGAGATTGAGGCCGACGAAATGGAAATGATGCATGTGGGAAGCGAAGGGAGGGGAAAAGGAGAAAGGAGGCCGGGCGCAAGGAAATCGGGAGGAAAGACTGCGGCTTTTGCCTTGAAAAAACCACCCCAATTTTCGGGAATTCCGTCGCGCCAATGCAGCAATTCTACCCGCTTTGCCGCCCACCCCGCAATGAAAACCATCCACTATGTGTCCCTCCGCACCTGCCTTCGCTGGCCAGCGGACGGAAGCCATGAACTCCTTCAGTCAAGCCCTTGCCACAAAAGCCAAAAGCTATCCCGAGTATCTGGAAGCGGACCGTGAATTAAGGGTGCTGAAAGCCGGCGCAAGGTAAGTACAGTCACAGCAAATCCGCCGCGAGCTCGGCGAGTTTGCTGCGTTCGCCTTTCGTCAGCTTCACATGGGCGGACAGCGCGTGGCCTTTCATGCGGCTCTGGGCATAGACCAGGCCGTTGCTGCGCGAGTCCACGTAAGGGTTGTCGATCTGCGCCGGGTCGCCCAGCAAAATGATTTTGGAGCCTTCGCTGATGCGCGTGATGACTGTCTTCACCTCGTGCGGCGTGAGCTGCTGCGCCTCGTCGAGAATGAAAAAACGCCGGGCGATGGAGCGGCCGCGGATAAACGCCAGCGCCTCAATCTCTACCAGGCCGCTGCGGATCAGCCGTTCGTAAGGCTTGAGCGGCGCAACACTGCCGCCATTGCCGCCGCCGGCATAGGTCGTGGGCGGATACGTCGGGGCGGACATGGCCGCCTGCTCGAAGCGGTTCTTCTTGGAGACTTTCTTGGCGGCGAACTGCGGATCCTTCGGCGGCTTTGAGGGCAGCAGCACTTCCAGCGCGTCAAAATAGGGCTGCAACCAGGGCTTCATTTTTTCGTCGAGCGTGCCGGGCAGGAACCCGATGTCCTTGCCCAGCGCGATGACAGGACGGGTGATGGACACCCCGTCGTAACGGGCGTGCTCGTCGTGGGTCTGGTGCAGCGCGCAGGCGATGGAGAGCAGTGTTTTGCCCGTGCCGGCCTTGCCGGCGCAGGTGACAAGCGCGATGCTGTCGTCCAGCAGCGCGTCCATGAGAAACTGCTGCTCGAGGTTGCGCGCGCGCACCGGGATGCCACCAGGCGCCTTCACGAAATCGGGCAGCCGCAGCCGACGCACGAGGTCGTCGCCGTAGAAACGGGCCGGCATGGTCTTGCCTTCGTTGGAGCGAAGCAGGACATAGTCGTTGAGGGCCAGTCCCTGGGCACCTTCCGGGCCGAGGTGAAACTCCCCCTCGGAGCAGAAACGTTGCAACTCGTAGACAGTAAGCGGGATTTCGCGATAGGCGGCCTCTTCATCTCCGGCAGGAACCTTGTCGTTGAGATAATCCTGCGCCTCCAGCCCGAGCGCGCGGGCCTTGAGGGCAACATTTACGTCCTTGGTGACAAGGATGGTTGGCGGCGGATAGGCGGATTTGACGTATAGTGCGGCGGCGATGATGCGGTTGTCCTTTTTCGCCAAATCCGGCAATACCGCGCGAAGTTTTTGCAATACTGGCGAGTTGGCGAGCGCGGGGTCGGCCAGCAACGGGTTGATGATTACCGAAAGATTGCCACCGTTTTCGAGCCGCACCCCCTCCAGCATCGAGCGCGAGTCGGGCAGCAGCTCGGAAAGGATGCGATGGACCCAGCGGGCGTTGCGGCCGCGCTCGGTGGACTGCTCCCCCTTGATGGCATCGAGCTCCTCCAGCACCTCGACCGGTATGGCGAGATTGTTCTCCGCAAACTTAAAAATGCTCTGCGGGTCATGGAGCAGGACGTTGGTGTCCAATACGTAGGTTTTAACCTTCGCGGTAACCCTGAGCTTTGATTTGGAGGTGACGGCCCCGACCGATATTTCCATCGATTGATGTGGATGAGCTTGTGAACAAGCTGTGAGCAAATTCGGGATTGTCGATGCGGAAATGAGGTTACTTGTGAAAATTTTGCGCAACGGACCCAGTTTACGTCGGGGGCTCCTGCTCTCGCCCAATGTTTTGGCCAGCGTCAGCCGGTGGGCGATGTTTTGGCCGGGGCGTGCCCCATTGGCGCAGCATCAGTTCGGCAAGATGGCGGAGCAACAGCCGGTTCGGGGCAGCCGGCCCGGTGAACCCGCGAAACTCCGTCGCCACGCCCGCCCGTTCGCGGCAATAAGCGGTCAGTTCGGCGGCCACGGCATCCGCCGCGGCATGGTCGTCGGCGGCTTGAGCGGCCAGGCGCGTCACTTTTTCCTGCCAATGCCGGTGTTCATCCGGATGTCGCGCAATGTAGTCATGGACGGTCTGTTCCGCACGGCTGAGGCTCATTGGGCCACCTTGGGCCGCCGGGCGGGAATCACAATCGGAAAGTCTGCCCGCAGACCGGCATTGCATTTGCTGTGAAACCCGCCAAACTCCCGCTCCTACTTTTTATCACCATGTCCAAACTCAAGGAACAACTCCCGGCGGTCTTCGTGACCGTTCTTCTCATTGGCGTTCTGGTCGGCGGCTACGCCTTCTACGTTAACGCCAGCCTTATTCCCGCGATGGAGGCTAAACATGAGGCCGACCTCAAGGCCCGCGACGAAGCGCATGCCAAAGCCCTTGCCGACGCCAATGAGCAGACCCGCAAGCAGATCGATGCGGTCAATGCCCTCCTCAAGGACGCCATCCAAAAACGCGAGGCCGACATGTTCCGGACCGATGCGGAGGTTGCCAAACTCAACGCCGACAAGGTTGACCAGCTCGCCGAGGCCATTGCCAAGAAAGTGCAGCCCTTCAACCCGCTGCCCAAAACTCCCGAAGAAGCCGAGCGCGCCCAAAATGAACAAGTGGACAAGGTTTCTTCCCGTCTGAAGGAAAAAATCGACCCGATCCTGACTCAAATGGCCAGCGACCAGCATCTTACCCGGGACAAAATTGATGACTACAGCAAACAGATTTCCGCCCAGATCAACAACACCCTGAACTCCGAGCTGGCCAAAAACCAGCAGCTCAACAACAATCTCCAGACAACCCAAAGTCTTACTCGGGAGTCGCTTATGCTCTCCCATGAGATGTCGGCGCTTTATCTGAGCTCCCTCAAGGACCAGGGGTTCCTGACCCGCATCCTGACCCTGCCGGCCAACGTTATCCGTGACGTCGCGCAGTTCAACGTCCTGACCAGCGATGAGAAAAAGAAAAAGGAAGAAGAGCTGATGGCCAAAATGAACGATTTGCAGGGCCGGCTTGACGCCGTGCAGGCCCAAAATCCTGGCAAGTAAGAGGCGGTTCTCGCCACACCAGCGCCAGTGCTATAACTCAAAGCCACCCCTCACAGGGTGGCTTTTTCATTGCCAAAATTTGGTGGTGAATCACGGACATTTTTCAGCATCATAGAAGGGCCATTTATCCTGGAAAGCACAGCTGAAACCACGGATTTTCACGGATTACACGGCCGGTCATTCGATAATGAAATTTCAAGTCTTCACCCGACAGGTAATGGCATTGGGCAGGATATTGTTTTGCTAAGTTCATGAATCCGTGTTATCTGTGCAATCCGTGG
>CAIXIZ010000363.1 GCA_903919625.1 uncultured Verrucomicrobiota bacterium | reverse complement strand
ACGCTGACGTCCGTGCTGCTGGAACAGGGACTGGTCGACGAGGTTCTGCTGTTCGTCTACCCGGTGCTGCTGGGCCGGGGCAAACGCTTCTTTTCGGACAAGGCTGACCCGCGCGAGCTCGCACTCGTCAGCACGAAGGCCCTGGCTTCGGGCGTGCTGATGAACACTTATCGGCATGTTGGATCGCTGCGAACCTAAGCTTTCGCCGCGGCGAGCGGCTGAGCAGGCGCCAAAGTCACTCAATGGCCCGCCAGGAATTGCTGCATCGCAACCAGATTTCAACTGATCAACAGCAGTCGTGGTGGCTGGCCGTCAACCTGGGCCGGTGCGCGATGGATGCACGGTGGCACGGGGCTGCCGGGAAAGTCCACGGCGATGCGCCAGAGATTGCCCTGCCCGAAGGAAAATGGCCGCGCCAGCGGGCCGGGCGCATAATGGAGGTCGTAACAATTCTCCCGCAGAAATTCGCGAAAGCCGTCGTCGTCTGCCCCGCCATATTGCCGGAGGAGTTCCGCCCGGGTGACCGGGAGGTCCACGCGGCGCTGGGCGTCTTCGTTGCGCAAGCCCTCGCTCGGAGGGCCGAGGTAGGTGCAGAGCCAGGTGTCGGTGGGCACGGGGGCGCTGTCGGCGTGAAAAGAGAAGACATCGGTCGGAACCGGGCCGGGAGCCTCGTCACGCGGGTAGCCATGGATGCAGTTGAGCACCGGATCAAGGTCATGCCCGCGGAGCAGGCGCAGATCGGCGAGGAGCTGGTCAACGGCCACGCGGCCGATGGCGCTCACCGGCAGGGACCGCAGGCGGTCTTCATTGAGGCTGATGATCCCTTCTCCTGGGCCGATGAGCCGGACAATTTCGCCAAAATCGCCTGCCAAATCGCGCGACCAGCAGAGGGCATTGACGCCGCCGGCAAACGGGGTTTTCACGATCTCGCGGAAACTTTGCACCCGGCGGATGCGTGGGTAGTCGGTCAGGAGATCAAAATGCGGCATGCCGCAAGATGGCTGCCTCAGCCGCCCGCCAAAGCCCAGCCCAAAGCAGGGACGGCTTAAGGTAGCCTTAAGCAGCCCTATGATTCAAACCGCAGCGGGACGATGTCAGCGTAGCGCGGGCTAGCGGCTGGGTCAGATTCCATTGCATGACGTCGTTGCGGTCGTCCGGCGGCGGCGGGCCCGCATCGGCCGCATCGGAAGCTGCAATCCAGCGGTTGACCAGCAGCGGATTGTGCCCGGGCGTGTGGGTATAGAAATACCGCTGGGGCACCGGCTCATGCGAGTGATCAGCCTTGGAGGATTCCAACACGCCTTTGGTGTAATCACGCTGGAGACTGGGCATGAAGGGCGTGAACATGGCCTGCACGGGAAACAAATAGTGGGTTGCCCAATCGTTTTCGGAGGTGATGGAGACGACCAGCGGCACGTCCGACTCCGGCACCGGCGTGATTCCGCGATCCTTGTAATAGCCCTCCAGCGATTTCTGATTGGCCCAGAGGAGGTCGGAAAGCTCCTTGGCGTAGATGGAGGGAGCGGCGGAATTAACAAAAATTAGGCAGTCAAAGGGCAGACCGCGGGGCATCAGCGGTCTGTCCTGGGATGAATTGTCCCCGGCGGAACGGGTGTTGGCCGCGGTCACGGGCTGGCTCAGCTGCCACCAGGGCATTTGGGCGGTCAAGGCCGCCACGGACGCCTGACCCAAAGATTTTTCCAGCATGAGCGCACCAAACGAATGGCCGATGACAAAAACCTTGTTTTCCTGACCCTTGCCCCTGGCCAGAGCCTTCACCTCGTTGGCGTATTCCAGGATGGCCCGCGCCATGGGAACGCCGGAAGCGTCGAATTCGGCCGCATTTTTCCGAGACCAGATGCTCAACTGCTCCGGGAGCCAGGCGGGGGCATATTCCAAACTTCGGCTGAACCTGGTATCAACGATCGGCTGGCCAAACTCTTGCGCGAGCCTGGTGTAGTCCGATTTCGGGCCGGTGTCGACGTAGGGGCTGAAATCATTGCCCCTCCATCCGATATAGACGCCATGGACCCGGTATTTGCCGGCGTAGGGCTCGGAGCCAGCCAGCCGGCTGAGGAAACGGTTGAAGCTCAGCACATCACCGGACTGGGAGTTGTTTTTCCAGCCATGACAGTAAATGACGAGCAAGACCGGTCGCGACTCTGCCGAGAACTGCAGAATTTTTTTCCAGGCGCTCGTGTGCTGATCAAAGTCCAGAAAGTCACCGCGCTCATCGAATTCGACAAAAGAGCAGGAATACTCCTGGCCTCCCCGGCCTGGGGCGGTCTGGCCCTGGATATACCACGCGTCCGCCTTGGGCAAATCTGCCGGCGGATCATACCGGTCATGAGCGTGGTCAACGAGGAGTGCGGCCGGACGATAGGGCACACCACGCGTGGCGCAACCGGTCAGGGCCACGAAAATGCCAGCGGCGACCAGCAGATAAAACACGAGTTTGGCGAGGTTGAGCATGGTCATAAACAAGGGTCATGATCGGGATGGTCGTGGCATAACTCCAAGGGGCGTTGGGAGTGGGGAGCCGCCAATGGTTACATTGGCAAGACGAGCAGCAACTGTACCAAGTGCCAGGCGAAATTTCAGAACGATGGGAATCCTCCATTCCGGCCTGCGGCAAGACGATGGGAATGGTGGAAAGAAATCGTGAGGATCAATAAACAGCCGGCATCACGCCCTTGGCCGTTTGCGGTTGGCCGACCGAAATCATTCGGGGCACTCCCGCAGGCTCAACCCGTTGCTGCCATCAAGGTTTCAGCTGATCAAGAGCAGTCGCGGTGGATGGCCGTCATGCATGGGGACTGGCCGGACAATGCCCGTGCACCGGTCCGCGGCAAGGATGAAGCGGGGACGCGTTACGCGAGAAGTGACCAGGGAGAAACGAGGGATCGTGGGTGCCGCGAGAGACAGCACCGCCAGGTCAGCGACCTGGCCTACAGCAGGAACTTATTCTTGGCGCGATGTGAGGTCACCCCGCCTGCATCCAGGTGAAATCGGCTCGACATGGCAGTACCTGGCGAATGCTCTGATAAGGCACTTTTACCCTGATCCGCAATGACGACTCCTTGTCGTATTTGCACCTTTTCCCATGATGTCCATGACTTCCCGTTCATTACCCCAGACGCAACTGTTCACCCATGGGGCATCCCACCATCACGGGGCCGGTCGCTCCTGGCTCCCCATCGCCCTGGCGCTGTTGTCGCTGGTCCTGAGCCGCCCGCTACGGGCCGAATCTTTTTTCCCTACGCGACCGGACGATCCGCGTGCCGTGGTTCTCTCCAGGGAGGCGTTTGGCGTCCAGGCCGACGGGGTGGCCGATGACACCGATGCGATCCAGCGGGCTCTCGACCAGGCGTCCGGGGTGCTGTTTGTCCCGGAGGGCCGCTATCGGCTGAGCAAGACCCTCCATGTCGGGTCGGGCCTCCGGCTGATCGGTTACGGCGCGAAGCGCCCGGTGTTCGTGCTGGGGCCCAACACGCCAGGTTTTCAAGAAGGCGCCGGCCGCTACATGGTGCATTTCACCAGCGGCCGGGGAGGGCGCGGCGGCGGCGGGCAGGTGGCGGATGCCTACGAGGGCACGTTCTACAGCGGCATGAGCAACATTGATTTTGAAATCGCGGACGGAAATCCCGCGGCCATCGGCATACGCTTCCATGTCGCCCAGCACGGGGTGCTGGCCCACATGGACTTCAAGGTCGGCACCGCCATGGCGGCGCTGGAAGACATCGGCAACCAGGCCAGCGACATCCATATCCATGGCGGCCAATACGGGATCATCACCAAACGCACTTCGCCGGTGTGGCAGTTTCTGCTGATGGATTCCAGCTTCGACGGCCAGCGCGCCGCCGCCATCCACACCCAGGAGGCCGGCTTCACCGTCATCCGCGTCAGCTTCAAGGACATGCCGGTGGCGCTGGAAATTGCGCCCGGCCAGGTGGAGCAGCTTTACGGCCGGGATCTGCAGCTGGAGAACATCCGCGTGGCGGCCATCGCGTCGGGCAATGTGCAAAACGTCCACGAGGAAATCACCCTGACCAACATCGCGTGCAGCAATGTCCCGCACTTCTCGACCGGCGATCAGGCGGTCAGCGCGCCGGGGAACAATTATGTGGTCTCACGCTTTGCCCTCGGCCTCGAGATCGGCCCCGACGGGCGCGACCACGGCATCACCCTGAACCATCAGGAGCATGCGCTGGCGCAGCCGTCCCAGGCCGTCCCCAGCGACATCCCCGCGCTGCCGCCGATGGGACAATGGGTGAACGTCCACACCCTCGGCGTCGCGGGCGACGGGCAGAGCGACGACACGGCCGCGTTGCAGGCGGCGATTGACCAGCATCCCGTGCTCTATCTGCCGCTCGGCAATTATCGCGTGAGCGGCCCGCTCAACCTCAAGCCGGACACCGTGCTGATCGGCCTGAATCCGGGATCGACGGTCATCAACCTGGCCGGCGCTTCAGCGGCGTTTGCGGATCCAGGCGATCCGGTGGGGGTGCTGAACACGCCCAAGAATGGCCGGAACATCGTCAGCGCCCTCGGTATCGGGACCGGGACAGGCAATCCCCGCGCTGCCGGCGTACTCTGGCTGGCCGGCCCGACCTCGATGATGGATGACGTGTCGTTTCCCGTGGGCAACGGCGGTGGCGGTGGCCCCCGTGGTGCCGGCGGACCGCCTCGCGGGGCGGCCGCACCAGGTGCCGTACCCGCTGCGGCTGTCGCACCTGGAAGTGCGGGCGCCGCCCCTGGCGTAGCTGCCGCCACACCTGGTGCCGCCGTCGCACCCGGACGCGCGGGTGGCGCCGCCCGAGGCGGCCGCGGTCCAAATGCGAGTGACACGCAGGCGGCCGACATCCTCATCAAAGATGGCGGCGGAGGAATTTTCCGGGGCAACTGGGCGCACGACACGAACGCCAAGGTGGGCCTGCGGGTCGAGAACACCTCGACGCCCGGCCAGATCTACCAGCTTTCGAACGAGCACCATATGCGGGTGGAGGTGCAGTTTCACCAAGTGCGCAACTGGGCGGTCTATGACCTGCAGACGGAGGAGGAAAACCCCGCCGGCGCTCTGGCCATCTCCACCGAGATTCAGGATTCGCAGGACCTCCTTTTTGCCAACACCTATATGTACCGGGTTTCGCGCAACGTACTCCCCAAGACGAATGCCGTGATGGTCCGCAGTTCTGACAACATCAAGTT